>NZ_SOHC01000031.1:0-58189 GCF_004403955.1 Cryobacterium sp. TMT1-2-1 | reverse complement strand
TACTGAGATTCTCTCAGCACCCACCGACATCCGCAGTTATGTTCGACCGTGTCGCGACAACCTCACCCGGACCCGCCCTGTGGAGGACAAGAGCGAGGAGAAGAGCGAGGACAAGAGCGAGGACAAGAGCGAGGACGAGAGCGAGGACGAGAGTGTGGACAAGGCGTTCCGCCCGCAGACATCATCGGCTGCGGCCCGCGGCCCGGCATTGACAACGGCCCGGTTCCCTTCCACGCTGACGTGGAGAGGGGGCGACCGTGGACATCATGACGTGGACATCATGACGCTGAGCGCAGGCGTGAGTTCTCGGCGCGCGCACACCACCCGCCGTGCCCCGCGGCCCGCGACGATTGCCGTCCTCCTGGCCGTGGCAGTCCTCGGCGCGGGCACAGCCTGCACGGCCGCGCAGCACACGATCAGCGGCACGGTTCGTGGCACCGACGACCGGCCGCGGGAGGGGTGCGCCATCGTCGTGGGCGTGATCAGCGGCGGACCGGTCCCCGAAATCGCCCTGCTGAGTGGGCAGGACGGCACCTACGCGTGGACCTTGCCCGCGGGCGAATACACCCTGACCGCCCACTGCCCGTCGGGTGCGAGCGGGGAGATCACGGTCGACGCCACGCTGGCGAATGTCGATGCGGCCGACATCGTGGTCGAAGGCGACGGACTGGCCAGGGACCAACGCGAGGAACAGCGTCAGGGACCGGCGCAGGGGATCGCGTCAGCGACCAACGCCGGGAACGCGTAAAACAGCACCGTAACCGGCTCGCCTTACCTGTCAGCGCGCGGGTTCAATCTTCGAGGTTGTCGATCCCGGGCATCCAGCTGAGCCCGGGCACGCCCCAGCCCCGCTTACGAGTGACCTTCGCCGCGATCTTGCCATAGACGTGCTCGAGTCGATCCACGTAGAGCGTGCCTTCGAGATGGTCGTACTCGTGCTGGAAGATCCGCGCCAGCCAGCCGTCCGCACGGATCTCGAAGGGCTTCTGGTCAACATCCACGGCACGAAGGATGGCGGACTGGGCGCGCAGCAGCGGAAACCGCTCGCCCGGATACGACAGGCAGCCCTCGACGTCGTCATCCTCGTCGGCGTACCCGGCCGGCACGGGAGTGATCCACAACTCGGGGTTGATGGCCACGCCGCGCCACGCGCGCTCGTCGTCATCGACGTAGCTGAAAGTGAAGAGTCGGAGGGGCACGCCGACCTGAGGGCCGGCGAGGCCCACGCCGGGTGCGGCATCCATCGTTTCGAACATGTCCTGCACGAGCGAGCGCAAATCATCGTCGAAAACGACTACGGGATTCGCTGGGAAGTGCAGGACAGGGTCCCCTGAAATTACTATCGGTCGAACGGCCATTCAGCAAGGATATCGGGATGGATCTGGATAGGGTCATTGAGTGACCCTCGACCTGATCTCCTTACCGGTCGACATCGCGATTGACCCACGCCAGGCGATCGGAATCCCGATCGCCTTGATCGGCGCCGTCTTCCTGTCGCTCGGCGCCCAATTCCAGCACCGGGGTGTCACCAAGGTCGAAGCGAACACGGTTGCCGTGACCGGCGGGCTCAACCCCCGACAGCTCATGCTCCTGCTCGCCCGGCCGTCGTGGGTGCTCGGAACCGTCATGCTGGGACTGGCCATCGTCTTCCAGCTCACGAGCCTGTTCTTCGCACCGATCATCGTGGTGCAGCCGCTCGGCGCCGTCGCCCTGGTGATCACGGCCATCCTCAATGCGCGCATCAGCAAGGTGAGCCTCAACCGTGCATCGGTGATCGCCATCTCCATGTGCGTCGGCGGGGTGGGCCTCTTCGTCACGGTCGCCGCATTCACCGCCGTCGACAAGCCGGTCACCGACGCCAACCTGCTCACGATCCTGACCGTGCTCGGCGGCGTGCTCGTCGCCTTCGGGCTCGCCTTCGCTTTCCTCCGGACACGGTTCCAGGCGATCTTCTACATCATCGGCGCCGGCGTCCTCTACGGCTTCGTGGCGACGCTGGCCAAGGTCGTCATCAACCGCACCCAGTACGGAAACTTCGAATGGCTCACGTTGATTTGCGTCGCGGGGCTGCTCCTGGCGGCCGCACTCGGCGCCTACTTCGTGCAGAACGCCTACGCATCGGGTCCTCCGGACCTGGTGATCGCCGGGCTGACCGTTGTCGATCCCCTCGTCGCCGTGGGCATCGGCATCGTCGTCCTCGGGGAAGCCTCGCAGGCTCCGCCATGGGCGGCGGCCGCCTTTCTCGTGGCGGGCGTCATCGCGATCTGGGGCGTCTTCCTGCTGTCGAAGCACCACCCGCAGACTCGCCCCTGACAGTTCCGGGAGGCGGGGGATTGGCCCTGCACTAGCGTGGCGCGCCGTAACTCAGGCTCGCCGAAGCGGCGTCGGTTTAGAATAGGGTGCAAGCAGACCTCTACGGCGCGCGTCGCCGAAACCGAAACTTCTATGCCGGATGATTCTCCCCGGCACATCTACGTTGGGACCACGCCACTTGTCAGATTCGACGGACCTGCCGATCGACTTGTCACAAAAAGGGGCAGGGATGGCGAAGGATCGCATCCGTGTACTGATCGCGGCCGACACGTTCGCCCCTGACGTCAACGGCGCCGCCAAGTTCGCAGAGCGCCTGGCGGCAGGCCTGGTCTCCCGCGGCCACGACGTTCACGTCATGGCGCCCGCCCCCACGCGCAAGCACGGCAGCTGGATTGAAGTCCATGAGGGCCAGCCCATGATGGTGCACCGCCTGCAGAGCTGGCGCTGGAGGCCGCACGACTGGCTGCGCTTCGCCCTGCCGTGGATCGTGCGTCGTCACAGCCGACACATCCTGGACACCTTCCAGCCGGATGTCGTGCACTTCCAGTCGGCCATCAATGTCGGGCGTGGCGTGGCGATCGAGGCGGCGAAGCGGGGCATCCGTATCGTAGGCACGAACCATCTCATGCCGGAAAACCTGCTGCAGTTCTCGCTCGTCCCGAAGGGATTCCAGGACCGGGTCATCACGGCATTGTGGCGGGCAGCACGACGCACCTTCAGCCGTGCCGAGGCCGTCACGACGCCGACCCGTCGGGCCGCCCAGTTCCTCGAGAAATACACGGGACTCGTCGGCGTGCACGCCATCTCCTGCGGAATCAACGCAGACAACTACTCGCCGAGCTTCGGCCCGCGCACGGAGAACCGCATCCTGTTCGTTGGTCGGGTGACCGGCGAGAAGCAGATTGATGTTCTCCTGCAGGCGATCGCCTTGCTCGCACCCGAGCTCAAGGTGACACTCGAAATCGTGGGCGGCGGCGACCAGAAACGCAACCTGGAGCACCTAGCCGACACCCTCGGCATCAGCGACCGCGTCATCTTCGCCGGCTACGTCACGGACGAGGAGCTGCGCGAGGCATACTCGCGTGCCACCGTCTTCGCCATGCCCTCGATCGCGGAACTGCAGAGCATCGCGACGATGGAGGCCATGGCCTCCGGCTTGCCGGTCGTCGGAGCGGATGCCATGGCCCTTCCGCACCTGATCCACGACAACGAGAACGGTTACCTGTTCCGGCCGGGCAATGCTCGGGACCTCGCCGACAAGCTCACGAAGGTGCTCACCGCGCCGCCGCTGCAACTCGAAGCCCTCAAGCGCGAGTCGATCAGGCTCATCGGCGCGCACGACATCAACCGCACCTTGAACACATTTGAATGCCTGTATCGTGGGGAACCGGTGATCGATCCGGTCAACGACGAAGCCACGGCCAGCTCTCCGGAGTAGTCACGGCGCGGGGCGGTAGCTCAGCTGGTTAGAGCAGCGGACTCATAATCCGTCGGTCATGGGTTCAAGTCCCATCCGCCCTACATCAGAACACCGTTTGATCAGGGAGGGCGATCCAGGTCGAAGCATAGTGCGTAAGCCCCGTTGTGGGGTGAGCATGCCAGATCGTGTGGGCCGGCTCAGGATGCCATGATTGGGGGATGTCTGATTCCCCACGCCCTGCTGCCTGGTAGTCCTCCGGCGCATGAAACGCTCAGTACTTACAGTCGGCGATCTAACGACGACAGCCAGTCTGGACACCCGCGTACTCGGCGGTGCAGCCGGGCTCTCCCGCAAGGTCTTATGGGCCCACAGTTGCGAGATGGACGATCCCTGGCGTTGGCTCGGTCCTGACGAACTCCTCATGACCGTCGGCCTGTGCGTCCCCGAAGACCCTGCGCGTCAGAGGGAATTCGTCTCTGCTCTGGATGACGCCGGCCTGGCAGGAATCGCAATCGGCCTTAACGACATTGCACCCGCGATCAGCCCGGACATGATTGATGAGGCAAACAAGCGAGGGTTTCCCCTCCTTGAAACGGGGCGGGATACTCCGTTCGCTTCCATCGGGCGCACGGTTGCTGCCGCCACAACCACCGAGCAGACCTTTCAAGTCTTGAAGCTCAGCAAGTTGTACCATCTCGCCACGTTCGCTGAATCTGATCCCCGCACCCTTCTTCGTGATCTGCAAGGATTGCTCGGAGTTGCACTGAGCGTCGTGGACAACAGCACGGGGATTGTGATTGTTGATGGAGGCGAGCTACGAAATCTTGATGCCCACGAGGACTCACCGGTACGATCGTTCGCCCTGCCCACAGACCGAGGAATAGCCCTGAGGGTCACTGAATTCCCAGGCGAGGAGCTTGACAGCTTCATTCAAGTGCACCTGCTGCAGGTGGTGGACATTGCGGTCAGCAGAGTCCTTCGTTCCGTCAGACGACGCGTAGAAAGAAGCAGTCTGGCACTGCAGGAACTTCTCAATAGTCATCTCCCGCCGGGGCTGGATGACATCCTCGGGCACTCAACGTTTTCCGACGGCTTCCAACTTGTCGCCGTCTCGGGCCACGAAGAGGAACGGGTTGGACGGTCTATCGGTATGGCGGAACTTCCCGCCTTGGCTACGCTGCACCGAGGCGCCATGCTCATATTTGTACCGCTGAGCTCACTCGAGCCTGTGCAAGCGCTCTTAGCGAAGCTCTCAATACAGGCTGCTGCTTCCTCAACCTTCACCGATTATCGCGACACACAGTTTGCCGCGATCCAAGCAGCTAAAACATTGGCATCCGCCCGTGGAACGAATCAGATGTGGAACGACTTTGAGGGTGTCTCGATCTCTCTACTGACACGTTCACGAAAAGAAGCATCGGAAATCGTCGCCCAGGTGCTCGGAGACCTGGCTCGAGTCGATCTGAAGTCTGCAGCCCTGAGAGAGACCCTGTTCTGCTTCATCCGCAATGACCGACGATGGATCGATACGGCTCAGGAACTTAATATCCATCGGCAAACCCTTTCGTACAGACTCATGAAGATCAAGGAGATCACGGGACGAGACGTCTCGAGTTCGGCTGATCTGTCGGCTTTCTGGATTGCCTACCAAGGCTGGCCTTCCTACAGCGGTTTAGCAGACGACGTTGACCGCTAGATGTGTTCCCACGGAGGTTGAATGCACCGTGGCTGAACTAAGACGCGAAAGCCGCATTGACTTAGAACGCTTCGGAATCGTCGTAGGGGAACCACCAGAAGTTCTGTTCGGACTGCTTCGCGTCGACAATGATGAACTTCGCGTGACGGAAAGTGTCTAACCCTTCCGCACCGAGTTGACGCCCGATTCCCGACATTTTTCGGCCGCCGAACGGTCCCGCGTCGTTATCGAGAAGCGGGGCGTTGATCCAAACCATTCCCGCGATGAGCTCCTGATTGGCTCGGTCGATCTCAACGATGTCTGCCGAGTAAAGATTGGCCCCAAGACCGAACGGCGATCCGTTCGCCAGGTCCAGTGCGTCATCGAAACTCGAGACTCGATAGACAGCGACGACGGGGCCGAATATTTCCTGCATGTATATGTCCATGTCCCGCGTCATCCCCTCAAGAATCGTCGGTTCCAGGAAGAATCCGCTGGCCAGTGACTCATCCGCAATCGCTGGGCGCTTACCCCCGAGAGTTACCTGTGCACCCTGTTCGATGGCGCGCTCGAGAATCCTCGTCACTCGCGCGAGTTCTCGAGCGTTCTCCATCGGACCGACGTCGACTTTGTCAAGCGGGTGACCGACGCGAAGAGCAGCGATGTGCTTTCGGAACTTACCCATGAACTCGTCATAAACGTCCGTGTGCACGATAAGCTTTTCGGTCGACGTGCAGACCTGCCCCCCATTGATAAAGGCGGCAAAAGCCGCACCGCGTGCCGCAACATCAAGGTTCGCGGACGGCATGACGATGAACGGGTCGCTTCCCGACGCCTCAATGATGAACGGCTTGAAGGTATCGGCACACGCCTTCGCCACAATCCGACCAGTCGGTACGCTTCCCGTGAACGAGACCTGATGCGTGTCGGCGTGGCTGACCAGTTGCGATGAGGTGCGGGCCGTTCCCGGAACACACTGCACGAGCCCCGCAGGCAGGACCTCGAACGCCCGCACAAATGCCAGCGTTGTCAGCGTTGCCCACTCGGACGGTTTGATGATGATCGCATTACCCGCCGCAAGCGCCGCCGCTCCCGTCCACATGGATAAGACGATGGGGTAATTTGCGGGCAGGATGATTACTGCGGTGCCCATCGGTTCCTTGATCGTGTAATGCAATTGCCCGGCTGTCGCCGGGCCCTGAACCGTGCCGATGGCGTGTCGGCCAACCTCGGCGAAGTAGTCCATGGCGGTGATGGCCCAACTCACTTCGTCGTAACTCTCCTTGAACGGCTTTCCCGTTTCCGTCGAAAGAATTTCGGCGATGAGGCGCTGGTCCTCTCGAACGCGTCGACCTGCTTCGTGAATCAACTCCGCTCTATCGAGGGCACTGAGCGCGTACCACTCACGTTGAGCCGCATTCGCGTCGCGCACGACGTCATCGACCTGCTTCTCCGTAAGGTCCGATATCGACCCGATGACCTCCGCAGTGCTCGGGTTGAGTACGTCGGCGAATTTCTCGTCACCAGCTTTGGCAAGTCCGTTCTTGCCGAAGTACGAATTGCTGAGCGCTGCCATGGTGTCGTGCGCGACCCTTGAGCCGCGGTGAAGGGTTGTGTTCATCGTGGTCTTTTCCTTTGAACTATTCGATGGGAGCGGCGAAGGAATCGAGGTCGCGGTCAGCGGATTCGATGATTTTCCGCTCAGCATCAAGATCCATACCTCGGCAGAGAATCCAGTAGATGAGACCACCAATCGGGATTCCCACGAAGAAGGCGACGTCAACGCCACCGAGTGCGAGTGCAATTGGCCCCTGGTAGAAGGACAGATACATGAACGGAATCATGATGACGAATGTCAGGACGTAGGCGGCTATTCCGCGCCAGTTCCAGTTGCTGTAAATACCGGTGCGCGAGAACATCTCGCGAATCGAGTAGTGACCACGACGCACCAGAAAAAAGTCCGTCAGGTTAATGGCGGTCCACGGCGCCATCAGGTACGACAGCACGACGAGGATGGTCGCGAAGCTCGTGTTGAGAAAGTCGGCGGGCATGTACGCGCCGGCAACGGTCGCCGTCAGTCCGACCATGAGAATGGTCACGATGCGGATTCGGCGCGTTGGTACCACCGATCGGACGCTGTCAATGGCCGTGATGATGGTGAGTGATCCGCCATACACGCACATCGCCATGAGGCCGAGAAGTCCGAGCCCACCCAGGACGAGCATTATTGGTCCGAGCCCTGCAAAGACCGAGTCGCCCGTTTGCGAGAGGCTCGTGATGAAGTACTCATCCGGGAGCAGCGCCATGCAGATTGCGCCGACCGCCTCGAACGAGAAGACCCCGAAGAACAATCCAAGTGACGTCCAGGTCATGATCTTGGCCTTGTGGGTGCTGGCAGGCATGTACCGCGAGTAGTCGGAGACGAAGAACGCCCACGACAACTGGTAGGCGGCCGCGGCGGAGACTGCAGTGAAGAACGCGGCAGGCTTGAACGTTGCCGAGCTGAGATCCCATGAGCTTGCCGGGATGGCACCGTTAGCGAACAACCCGAGGATGTAAATCACCAGCGCGATGATGAGCGCAACCGAAATATACCGTTGAGCTACGTGGAGCCAGTGATATCCAAAAATCGCGAGAGCAACAGCGACGAGTCCCGTAATGATCGCCCACGTCGGGGCGCTTCCGCCGCCAAGCTCTTCGGCGGTGGCACCGAGGAGGTTGCCTCCGAATACGATGTAACCCCAGTAAACGACGATGGCCATCAGCCAAATGGCGAGGGCTCCGTAGCGGCCGAACTGCGGTCGACTCTGAATCATTTGGGGCAAGCCAAGGTGCGGTCCCTGGGTGGCGTGTGAGGCTACCGGCGCGGTGCCGACGACGGTGCCGACGACGAGCGCAATGAGCGTCCACCCCAAGTTGAGTCCCATAACAATTCCGAGCGCACCGGTTGCCATGCTCAAGAGATGTGCACTGCCGGCAAACCAAATCGTTGCCTGGTCCGTGAGTTTGCCCTTGCGTTCGTGCGCGGGCACGTAATCAATCGAGCGCACTTCAATCTGACCAATCAAGGTCGAATCGGATCGCGTTGTGGTCATGATTGCTTCTCCATTTGACTTCGTTGTCGGGGATTGGATCTCGTTTGTCGAGTCCCGAAGTTCATTCACGTATTGCGTTTGGCTTCGTGGACAAGTGTGAGCAAAGCCGTCCACAATCTGAACTGTAAAAAAGTACGAATATGTGTCAACTCTTGTATCAACGTCACGTTTACAGACAATCGCCTCACATCCACACTGAGAACCGTGATCAACTCCGCGACCCACAGCCCCTTGTCCCTCTGGCATGCAGATTCCAGCCTCGTACCGTTCGGCTCCGAGCCATTGGGAGGCGATCTGGATGTCGATGTCGCTATCATCGGTGCCGGCTATACGGGTTTGTGGACTGCCTATTTCCTCAAGCAACAGCAGCCGAATCTGTCCATTGCGATCTTTGAGGCCGAAACGGTCGGTTACGGAGCGTCAGGGCGAAACGGTGGATGGTGTTCGGCCCTGTTCCCGGCATCGATGAAGAAGATAGCGAGCCTCAGTTCGCGCGATGCGGCTATCCGACTTCAGCAGGCGATGAACGAATCGATCACAGAAATGGGCACAATTCTCGCCCAGGAAAGGATCGACTGTGACTGGAAGCAAGGCGGCTACGTCTCGCTTGCACGAAACGAGGCTCAATTGGTTCGTTCCCAGAACGAGGTCCAAGGGTGGAGGTCCTGGGGCTTCGGTGATGAGCACATGAGCCTTCTGTCCGCAAAGGAAGCGTCGGCACGGAGCAACGCCACTGAGGTGATGGGCGGCACCTACACCCCGAATTGTGCAGCCATCCAACCTGCAAAACTGGCGTCAGGACTGGCTCGGGTCGTCGAGAAGCTCGGCGTTTCGATTTACGAGCGTTCGCGCGTGACGGCGATTGGTACTCGAAAGTTGGAAACGACGGGGGGAACCGTCACGGCCGACTACATCATTCGCGCGACCGAAGGGTTCACGGCGGAGTTTCCACAATTCCACCGGGATATCGTCCCCATGTACTCACTCATGGTCGCCACCGAACCGCTTCCCAAGGACATCTGGGAAAAAATTGGTCTGGCCGAACGCGAAACCTTCTCCGACAAGCGGCACCTGCGGATTTACGGTCAACGCACGGCCGACGGCCGTCTAGCGTTCGGCGGTCGCGGCGCGCCTTACCACTATGCGTCGCGCGTCCGTGCGTCTTTCGACAGCGAGCCGGATGTTCACGCGATGCTTCGTCACATTCTTAGGGACCTTTTCCCAGCCCTCGCGGATGTTCAATTCACCCACGAGTGGGGAGGGAATCTGGGAATCCCGCGTGACTGGTATCCCTCGGTGACATTCGATCGCGCTACCGGTTTCGGACAGGCCGGAGGGTACGTCGGCGACGGCGTATCGACGGCATTCGTCGCGGGAAGGACACTTGCCGCGGAAATTCTTGACACTGAGTCGGAGCTTCGTCAACTCCCCTGGGTTCAACGGCATTCACCGCGATGGGAACCGGAGCCACTGCGGTGGCTTGGGGTCAATGCCGTCACGCAGGCTTTCGCGCAGGCGGATCGCAACGAGGCGCGCTCGGGGAAACCCTCAAAGATTGCATCGAGTGTTTGGAAATACATCGGCCACTGACGGCAGCGCCGGCACTCAGCCCCGGGCTACCGCAGGCCCAATGGAGACCACTATGGTTATCAACAGCCAGCCCTGACCGCTTGAAGAAGGCACTTATTCCGCCGTCCGAAATGTCCGCAGCAGCCCAGATAGCGATTCGTGGAGTTCGAGTTCGAGTTCGAGTTCGAGTTCGTGCTGGCGTTCCCGCAGACCGAAGAGGCAGAATGAGTCCGCACGATGTGGTTGTAGTTGGAGCCGGCCTCGCTGGGCTGAGCGCTGCTCGGGACCTGATGAATGCCGGGTCGGATGTCGTTGTGTTGGAGGCTCGCGCCCGGCCCGGCGGGCGGGTCGAGCAGACCAGGACTGCCGATGGCCGCCTCGTTCAACTTGGCGGAGAGGTCGTGGGCGACTTCCACACGGCGTATCGTGGGCTCGTCGATGACCTGGGCCTGCACCTCGGTCCGAGCTTCACCGATATCCCGGGCGAGTCGACCTGGCTGATGAACGACGGCCTGTCCGTGGGCAACGCGGTGCCATGGCTATCGGCCTCGGACCAGCGGAAGCACGACCGAATCGAGCGGCAGTTCGCAGAGTTGGCGGCGACCGTGGATCCGGACAATCCCTGGGGGCATCCCGACGCTGTGGCTCTGGACCGCCTGTCAGTCGGTGACTGGTTGCGCTCTGAAGGCGCCACCGCCAACATCGTACGCGCCATGGAAGTTCGTGCGATGGCCTTGGCGGACGACTCCGTCGAGCGGCGGTCGCTGCTCGGCGACCTCCGCAAGGAGTCGGCGGCGGGTGCCCTCGGGTTCTACAACTACGACGCGTGGGAGAGCTTGAAGGTCGTCGAGGGCTCCGCTACCGTCGCACTTCTCATGGCCGAGCAACTCGCGCACCGCATTCGCTATTCCAGCCCCGTGGCCGCCATCGACATCACCACGAACGGTGTCTCCGTGACCCTCCACACCGGTGAGCGCTTCACCGCGTCCGACGTCGTCTGCTCCTTGCCGGCAGGGCCGCTTCGGGACGTTCGCATAACCGGTCTCAGCGCCGAGCGCCTCGCATCGCTACACCGCCAACAACACGCCCCGACCGCGAAGTTCGTGACCGTCTACGATTCCTCCTTCTGGGAGGAGAACAACCAGAACGGCACCGGCTACTTTGAACACACCATCCTCGGCGGGACGTGGGTGCAGAACACGGGCATTCTCTCTGCACTCGTACCCGTTGGCAAACTGGGGCCCTACTTTGCCACGCCGCCAATGCTCCGTGAGAAGGCTTTGACGGCGGAACTGGGATCAGCCTACGGGCCGCGGGCGACGGCCCCAGAGGCCGTCTTCATGCGCAACTGGGGTGCGGATCCGTGGACACAGGGTTACATCACAGCGTGGCGTCCTGGGGAACTCACTGCCGTCGGTCCCCTTCATGGCACGCACGAACCTCCCTTCTGGGTGGTGGGCTCCGACCAATGGGTCTGCGGTTACATGGAAGGCGCCGTGCGGACCGGACGCGCAGCCGCCCGAGAACTCATCGGAAAATGAAGTCTCGATTTCAGGCTGGAGCGTCCCGTTTCGCCCTCAGTTCCCTCTGCGCTCTCGTCGGGGCGCCAATTGGAACCCTCAGGAGGCCCCCCACTGCCGGGTGACGAGAGGTCCAAGCCGATCACAGCTCTTCGACTTCCCACGCGACGAATCCGATCAGTGCAAAGACGGCGATCACGCCGAGCACGTACGCAATGTCCAGCACAGGAGACTCCATCCGAAGGCCGGAAACGCGTCACCCGATCGGTGCGCGAGTACCGGGGTACGGCACGAGCACACACCCAGCCGGAGCGAGTACGAAACGGGCCTTACGATTCCCCAACGGACGTGGCCGGAAACCTAACGACATTCCCCCCGCGTGCCCAGCCTGAATGTGCGGCGCTTGCCTTTGCAGGGCAGACAATTGAAGCTGGAGTTTCGCATTCGCGCATTCGCGCATTCGCGCATTCGCGCATTCGCGCAATCGCTCGATGTTCGACCGGCGCGAGCAACAAGAGGAAAAGCGAAGTGGATTCAGCAAATGCGCCGGTAATCCCGGAGAGCGTTCCCCGGCCCATCCATGTCGGAGCACAGCCGAACAGCCTTACGCGGTGGCTGCTGCAGCACAGGGTGCAGCCCGTTGGGCCAGAGAGCACCGAAGACACCGCGACGACGCACTCCTGGTGGAAAGTGATGTGCCTGACCGGCGTTGACTACTTCTCGACGCTCTCATATCTGCCCGGAATCGCCTTCCTCGCCGCCGGCGCCCTGTCGCCCCTGGCGACGCTGCTGATCGTGGCCCTCACGCTGCTCGGGATGCTGCCGATGTACCATCGGGTCGCCAAGGAGAGCCCACACGGCCAGGGGTCCGTGGCCATGCTGGAACGCCTGCTGCCGTTCTGGCGGGGCAAGTTCTTTGTGCTGGTTCTGCTCGGGTTCGTCGCGACGTCATGGATCATCACGATCACGCTGTCGTCGGCGGATGCCACGGTGCACCTGCTCGAGAACCCGTACGTCCCCGCGTTCCTCGAGGGACAGGCGGTAACGATCACGATCGTGCTTCTCCTCGTGCTGGGCGGAGTCTTTCTCCTCGGCTTCACCGAAGCCGTCAGGGTCGCGATTCCGCTCGTGGCCGTCTACCTGCTCCTCAACGGGATCGTCATCGGCTTCGGTTTGTACGACGTGTTCACCGAATCTGGTGCCCTGGCGGGCTGGACGGACGCCCTCATGTCCCGCGGCGGCAGCTTCGGCGACATCATCGGCCCGGCGCTCATCGCGTTCCCGCTTCTGGTACTCGGGCTGTCGGGTTTCGAAACCGGGGTGAGCATGATGCCGCTGGTTGCCTCGAAGGGGAAGACCCGGGAGGAGCGACTGGCGTCGCGGATCCGCAATACGCGAAAGCTCCTGACCGCGGCCGCCGTCATCATGAGCGTGTACCTGCTGACCAGCAGCTTCGTCACGACGGTACTCATCCCGGCAGACGCTTTCCAGGACGGCGGCGAAGCCAGCGGCCGCGCCCTGGCCTACCTGGCCCATGAGCGCGTCGGGAACACGTTCGGCACCGCTTACGACATCAGCAGCATCCTCATCCTGTGGTTCGCCGGCGCATCCGCGATGGCTGGCCTGATCAACATCGTTCCGCGTTACCTCCCGGCGTACGGCATGGCCCCGGACTGGAGCCGTGCTGTGCGGCCGGTCGTGCTCGTCTACACCGGAATCAGCATCCTGATCACGATCGGATTCAACGCCGACGTGAACGCCCAGGCCGGCGCCTACGCCACCGGAATCCTCGCCATGATGGTCTCCGGGGCCGTGGCCGTCACCATTTCGGCCGCCCGGCGTCGGCAACGACGAGCCGCCATGGCCTTCAGCGCCCTGACCGTCGTGCTTTTGTACGCCCTGGGAGCGAACATCCTGGAGAAGCCCGACGGCATCATGATCTCGGCGTTCTTCATCGCCGGGATCATCGTCGTCTCCCTGGTGTCCCGGGTGTCACGCACGACCGAGCTGCGGGTGGAGCACGTCGAGTTCGACGAGGCTGCCCGCCGGTTCATCAGCGATTCCCTCGTTTTCGATGGCGCGCTCAACGTCATCGCCAACCGGCCTCAGGCCGACGAGGAGGCGGGGTATGCGGCGAAGGAGGCCGAACAGCGAGGGATGAACCCGGTGCCGGGCGCCGCCGACGTCCTGTTCCTGGAGGTCGATGTCGTGGATCCGTCCGGCTTCAGCGAGACGCTGCGGGTTCGCGGCGTCGAGATCGCCGGCTATCGGGTGTTGCGGGCGGAGAGCCCTGCGGCCCCGAACGCCATCGCGGCCATCCTGCTCGCGATGCGGGACGCGTCCGGGGTGCGGCCGCACGCCTACTTCGAATGGTCGGAGGGCAATCCGCTGGGACATCTTCTTCGCTACCTGCTACTCGGGATCGGAGACACCGCACCGGTCGTGCGTGAGATCCTGCGCAAGAGCGAGTCCGACCCGAGCCGGAGGCCGGGTATCCACGTGGGCGGCGGCTGAGAGCATCGTCGGGCCCGCGCGGGTGAGCTGGCGCACCGAGCGCGCTGGGGGGATACCCGGGGTCTGTCCGCGCCGGCGCGCGCGTAGAGTGAACACGCGCAATCACGGATGACCCGCCAGGGCGGGACGAAAACGATCCGTCGACGGCGGGGTGACCTTCCTCGAGGCCATCTTCACGGCAACCTTGGCCGTCTGCGAGACCGTGCCACCGTCGTCGACACGGCAACGTACCGGAGCCCAGTCGGCCAGGTCGTCATCCTCCTGCTGATCCAAGTCGGCGGGTTCGGGATCATGACGTTCGCCTCCGTGATCGGTCTCACGATCGCCCGGAAGCTGTCGGTCCGGTCGGCCGGTCGATCTGGCTGGGAGTGTTCCACGCCGTGTCCTCGTTCAACAACGCCGGGTTCGCGCTATTCAGCGACTGCGCCCGTCAAGTTCTTGAGACAGTCTGATGTGTTTTTCTTCTAAGCCGCTGCCTTTTGGCGGCGGTCGTGGTGAGCGGCCAGCGCGGCGGCTGGTTGTAGTCCTCCGTTGTGCGAATGGGGGCGACGCCGGTTGTACCAGGATTCGATGTATTCCATCACCGCGGTGCGCGCAGCGAGGTGATTCTGAAAGTCGTGCTGGTAGTATATTTCGGTCTTCATATGCGAGAAGAAAGACTCGGCCACGGCGTTGTCCCAGCACACGCCAACAGCCCCATCGACTGGGTGACGCCATTCGCGGCGCACCATGGCAGCAAGGATTGCCGGGATTCCGCCGTAGGAAGACGCCACGATGTGGATCGGCTCGGCGCTCACCCGCAGGAGGCTGTCAACCCAGCATCCAATCTCGGTCGGCCTGGGGGAGTCGTTGCCATATCCCGGAAACGTGACGAACACGGCACCCGGGATGTTCCCGACCTGGTTGGGCCAGCAGGCCTTGCCTGAGCGGCCGGACCCGTGTGCGAAGGCGGTCTCATGGCGGGGCATGCCCACTGTCTATCACGCGGGCGTCTCTCGTTCGGTTCAGTCGAGCGCCGACACGACGGACAAGGCACTGTGACGGGCGGGCAGCGCCGGGGGAGTCGGCCGCGTGATTCGCCCTGTGTTGCCATGCTAAGGACATGACCAACACCCCACGCCCTCGCGCACGCCGCCGGGCCGTGCTCGCCACCCTGGGCGTTGTCACATCTCTCACTCTCGGCGCCGCCCTGACCGGCTCCCCGTCTCAGGCGCAGGCGGCCCCAGAACAGACACTCGTGAGCCGAGCGACCACCAAAGCGTTCGCGGTCACGTCCGCCGTCGTGTTCAACCGCAACGCGGCCTCGATCACCGACCCCAGGAGCCCCTGGGTCGTCGTCAACAAGAAGCGCCCGCTCAACCCCCGCAGCTACGTGCCTCCGCTCGTATACGTACCGATCAACTACGTGTGGCGCCCGTCGCTGCAGTGGGGGCCTCCAAAGCCGCCACAAAAATGCTCGCGACCTACCAGGCAGAGACCGGACGCCGAATGCAGTCGCAAAGCGCGTACCGCAGCTACGCCACTCAGGTGTCGGTGTACAACGCGAGCGTGCGGATCCGCGGCGTCGCGGCCACGGACAAGATCATTGCACGCCCCGGCACGAGTGAACACCAGACGGGTTGGGCCATCGACGTCAGCGCCCTGCCGTCGAACTGCTCGCTGAGCACCTGCTTCGCCAACACCCACCAGGGGAAATGGCTCTCGGCGAATGCCTGGCGCTTCGGGTTCCTGCTCCGCTACCCGGCTAACAAGGTGGCGGTCACCGGCTACAGCTTCGAGCCGTGGCATTACCGTTTCGTGGGCCCGTACCTGACCACCGAGATGCGCCGGACGGGCTTCACAACCCTCGAGGAGTTCTTCCGCCTGCCGGCGGCCCCCAGCTACTGATCCACTCACCCTGATTTCGCAGTCCCCGGGACGTCACCGAATCCCGGCTAGGCTGTCGAAAAATCGACACGGGGGCCGATCATGATCGTTCACGTTGAGCTGCCCCTCTCGCGCGCACTGAGGAGACGATTCGCGTCTCTCGCGGTGGCGATCCTGGGGTCGACAGCCCTGGCCGGCTGCGCCTCGCCGGCCCCGGAGCCGACCCCGACCGTCGAGGACACGCGGATGGTGTTCACGTATGACTACAACGTGTTCATGCAGGCTCGGTTCGAGACGAAACTGGAGTTCATCGCGAACACCTGTGTCGGCGTGACCGGCCAGGACGGCACCATGATCCTCGCGGTGCTCCCGCACGGCAGCCAACTCACGCGGGACGGCGACTCCTGGCTGCTCGTGGTGCCCACCGTGGACCAGGCGATCGTCATCGGCGTGGACACGGTCGTCGCCGGGGGAGGCTACGTGCCGTGGGGGTCGTTTGGAACGTCGGATGAGACTGTCCCGGCCGAGTGCCGGACCGACGAGGTCGTCCAGTTCTACCCGGAGGGCTACGGGGGCTAACGGCGCATCAACAGGCGCCCCACATGCCGGCGCCGGCCGCCGCAGCGGCGTCCTCGGCCGCAAGCAGCAGAGGGTAGTAGGCGTCGTTCGGCTCGATCATGAGCGATTCGGCAGCGCCGGCGGCAACGAGCTCGTAGTTCACGAATCGCCCGTCCTCGGTCCACAGGTAGAACAGGCTGCGCCCGTATTGGTCGACGGGGTCACTGTCGGCGGTGATCCAGGTCACACTGCCGTCGGGCAAGAGTGTTCGCAATTGTCGGGTGGCCTCGTCGCCGAAGCATTCGGCGCGGTCGCCCACTTCGGGCGTGTCGATCCCGACGAGCCGCACCTTGACGGTGTCCGTCGTCGCCACGAAAGCGTTCGGCTGATTCGTGCGCAGGAACAGCGTGTCACCGTCGTGCACGTGTTCAACGGTCATCGACACGGCATTGCCCGGACTGGCCGGGATGCCGCCGCCTGACGAGGCGGGAGCTCCGCCGGCCGCGCCCGCCCCCGGCTCTGCGGCGTCGTTCGGTTCGCCGAGCGGAGTGCTCAGGATGCCCTCGAGGGCCGGGGTCAACGGCCCGAGTTGCTGGGCGGCGACGAAACCGAGCGCTCCGAGGGCCAGCACGCCGACCAGCAAGCCCGAACCGCCCCGTATCCCACCCATTCCCTGAGACTAGGGCGTGTGTCTCCCACAGACCAGCCGGGAGGGGGCCAGACGCGCGCGACGGGAGTCGAACGCGACTGTTGCCCTCGGGGAATCCGCTTCGAACGCTCCGATCGCCCGGCTACTTCTTGAAGGCGTCCTTGATGTTCTCGCCCGCCTGCTTCAGGTTGGCTTCGGTCTGGTCGGTCTTGCCCTCGGCCTCCAGCGATTCGTTGCCGGTCGCGTTTCCGACCGCCTCCTTGGCCTTACCGGCTGCTTCCTTGGCCGCGTTCTCGATCTTGTCAGCGCCGCTCATAATCGGCCCCCTTCTCTAAGTTTGTTGACTAGCAGAACGGCCACGATATGCCATCCTCTCTCGTGGCGAAAGGGGGGATCGGGACAATTCCCGGGTTCGACCGCGCTTCGCGCAGCCGTTAGGGGGTCAGCCGGCGTCCTTCGACGCGGCCCCTTCGTCTCCCGCCTGTGCGTCCGACGGGACGTGCTTGCGGAACCGGGCGCTGTCGGCCGCCGGGCCGGTCGTGCCGGAGCCCGAAGTGCCGGTGCCCGAAGTGCCCGTGCCCGAAGTACCCGTGCCCGAAGCGCCCATGCCCGTTTCCGTGGGCTCGGCGTAGGCCAGCTGGTAGTGGTCGTAGAGTTCCTGCTCCTCAGTGGCGCTGAGGGGCTCATCGTTGTCCACATCGACTTGCGGTGCGTCCTTGACGAGCGCCTTGTCGTAGGGGACATGCAGGTCCGCGCCGTCCCAGTCGGCGTCATCGAGGGGCACGAAGGATTCGAACAATCCGAACAGTCCCGTGCGCACGCTGACCCAGCTCGGGCGGCCGCTGATCTGATCCTCGAACACCTGGCCGACGGTGCCGATCTTGTCGCCATCCGGGCCCAGCACATGAGCGCCCATGATGGCGCTGATGTTCTCCGCGGTGATCTTCATGGAGTCCTGCTTTCGCTCAGGGAGCCTCGGCTCCTGCGGAGTCCCGCTCAGGGTATGAGTGAAACAAAGTGGGAGTCTAGCCGGATGTCGGCGCGGCCTCCATACCCGCCGGGACGGCTTACGCGCTCCGCCCGCAGCTAGGCTGTGACCATGGATGTGCTGCTCGGGTTCTGGGAGCAGATCACGACCCGCAACGCGCCGCTCCCGCTCCAGGCCGCCTGGCTGACCGTCGCTGCGGCTGCGGCCCTCGTGCTCGTTCCCGCCTTCTGGCGGCAAAGCCGGCACGTGATCACCCTGGTGCACGAGGGCGGGCACGCCGTCGCCGCGACGCTGAGCGGCCGGCGGCTGGGCGGCATCCGCCTGCACTCGGACACCTCCGGACTCACCGTCAGCCACGGCCGGCCCGGCGGGCCCGGGATGGTCTTCACCCTCCTGGCCGGGTACCTCGCCCCGTCGTTCCTCGGGCTCGGCGCCGCCCGGATGCTCAGCCTCGGTTACGACGTCGCCCTGCTCTGGCTCATGCTCGCCGCGCTGGCGCTCATGCTGGTGCAGATTCGGAACTGGTTCGGCCTGTGGTCGGTCGCCGCGAGCGGAGCCGTGGTCCTCGGCGTTTCGTGGTTCGGCTCTGCCGGCGTGCAGGGTGTTTTCGCGCTCCTGGTGACGGCGGTTCTGCTCCTCGGCGCGGTGCGTGCGGTACTGGAGCTACACCGGACCCGTTCGCATTCCCGCCAGGCGGCGCGGTCGTCGGACGCCGATCAGTTAGCGCGCCTCACCCATCTGCCGGGCATCGTCTGGGTGGTGGTGTTCCTGGTCATCGGTGTCGCGTGCGCCTGGCTCGGCGCGGGGTTCCTCGGCCTGGTCTGACCGGCGGACGCCTGCTGCGAGCCGCGTCACCAGCCGTACGGCCGCGGAATCGCGTCCGCGTCGACGTAATGCAAATGCACGTCCGCCTCGGGGTCGAGCGGGCCATCTGATAGGGAATCCCGGCAGGACGCTTCCCAGACCTCCTGTCCCGTGAGGGCGAGAATCTCTCCGTTGACGACCAGCCAGCCGCGCACGGCCGTGTACGGGATGGCGCCCTCCGGTGATGGGCAGTTCGACCCCGTCTCGACCGTGCGAAGCACGAGGCTGAAGGTGTCTTCTGAGATGATGCTGCTCGTGACGTACTCCAACAGCTCCGAGTGCTCCACGGCCGGCGTCGTCTCCCCGGTCGGGTCGGTGTGGAAACGGACATGCCCCACGCCCTCGGCAGCGACCGTGAGCTCATGGCTGCCGCTGCCGTGGCGATTTCCGACCAGCGCAGCGACGAGACGCTCCTGCTTGTCATGGTGCGCCGTGGTCCGATCGCAACCCGAACACACCACGACATAGCGGGGGAGTACGACCCCGTCGAAGCGAGCCCGGTTCGGGGTGAGCGAAGCTTCCGCGTGACAGTGGGGGCACAGGATTCTCATGAATTACAGCCCCTTCATTCGGTCGCGTCCGGCAGACGTCAATGCCTGGGGATCGTCGACCGGGTGTGTCGCTGGCGTCACGGTAGCAGCCGGCGCCGGGCGACCGCAGTCGGCCGGATGGGGGACACGGCATAGCCCGGAACCCCGGAGCTGGCGATACTGGAGTCACAAGCAGGAGGCCACCGGTGGAGAGCATGAGGGCGTGGACAACGGATCTCGAGCATCATCGCGTCGAGCCCGGCCGGAAGCCGGTGCCGACGCCGGCCGCCGACGAGGTTCTCGTGAAGGTGCTGGCCTGCGGAGTATGCCGCACGGACCTGCACGTGGTGGACGGAGAACTCGCGCCCCATCACCCCGCCGTGACGCCCGGTCACCAGGTCGTCGGCAGCGTTGTACGTCTGGGCATCGACGTGGGTCAGCTGCGGCTGGGCGACCTGGTCGGCATCGCCTGGCTCCGTCGCACCTGCGGGGCGTGCCAATGGTGTCAGGCCGGGCGAGAGAACCTCTGCCCCCAATCGCAGTACACGGGGTGGGATGCGGACGGCGGTTTCGCCGAGTACGCGACCGTGCCGGAAAGCTTCGCCTACCTGCTGGCCGAGGGAAGCGATCCGGTCGAAACGGCGCCCCTGCTCTGCGCGGGGATCATCGGCTACCGGGCGCTGACCCGTGCCGCCCTGCCGCCCGGCGGCCGGCTGGGCCTCTACGGATTCGGGTCGAGCGCCCACATCACCGCCCAGCTCGCCCTGGCGGCCGGCGCGGAAGTGTTCGCGATGACGCGAGGGGAGCAGAGCCAGGCGCTGGCGCGAACCCTGGGCGCGTCCTTCGTGGGCGAAGCGGATGCCGTGCCCACGGAGCCGCTGGATTCCGCCATCATCTTCGCCCCGGCCGGAACGCTCGTGCCGCCGGCCCTGCGGGCGACGGCTCGTGGCGGCACGGTCGTGCTCGCCGGCATCCACGTCTCCCGGATCCCCGCCCTGGACTACGACTCCACCCTGTTCTACGAACGCGACCTCCGCAGCGTGACCTCGAACACGCGGACCGACGGCAGGGACTTCCTCAAAATCGCCCACAACCTGGGAATCACGCCTTCGGTGACCGCGTACCCCTTCGGCCAGGTCGATAGCGCGCTCGACGACCTCAGGGCGGGATCGGCGTCCGGGTCGCTCGTCATTGACATGACCCTGCCCGGCTGACGTCCCCGAATTCGCACGTCTGTGACAGCTCCGCAACGTTCCCGTAACCGGAGCTGCCCAGAATGGACCCATGACGCGGGGGAACGCACGAAAACCGGGCACTGCAAAACCGAGCCCAGCAGAATTGACCTGCGACGGCTGCGGTCAGTTGCCCGAGGCCTCCAAAGGGCGGCTGACCGTGGTCAACGTGGTGACCATCCTGCCCATCGAACTCCTCGTGCACGCACTCGTCGTGCAGACCGCGTTGCCGTACCTCGCGAAGGTCATCGTGCTTGCCTTCACTGCGACGGCCCTCGTGATCTGGGTCGCCGAACCCTCCGCCAGGCGGTTCCTGTGGAGCTGGCTGCACGCGCCCGCCCTGCGCCGGCGGCGGAAACTCGACACCTCACCGGCGCTCTGGCGCGTGCGCACGGTGCTTGCCGACGAGCCGGGCGCCCTGCAGCGCCTCAGCCGGGCCCTGGCCGGTCTTGAGGCGAACATCCTGAGCATTCATGTGCACCCGGTCGCCGGCGGCGTGCTCGACGAGCTCGTGCTCAGCGCTCCAGGCGACCTGGCCGAGGAGGAGTTGTCGGCTGCGGTGGAATTGAGCGGCGGTCGCCAAACCCGGCTCTGGCCCACCACCCCCGTCGCGCTGACCGACGGTCAGACCCGGACGCTGGCCCTCGCCGCTCGCGTTGCCGGCAACCCGAGCGAACTCCCGCAGGCCATTGCCGAGCTCCTCGCGGCCGAAATCGTCATCGACGTCCCCGGCAAGCCGGTGGCGCGAGACATGGGTTCGGAGTCCACCCTCCTCAAAGTCCCGACCACCTGGCACGCGCCGCTCTACTTCTCCCGCCCCGGGGAGCCGTTCACGCCGGCCGAATCGGGTCGCGCGCATCGCCTGGCCGAACTCGCCGAAGTGGTCGAGCTCACCGAGTTGGCGCGCTCCGGATCCGCCGGAGACCGCGAGGCCGGTTGAACGCCGTTCTACTCGTTGAATGCTGTTCTACCTACTGTCGGCGCCCGGGGACATTTCAACGAGCCCCCCTCCATCGTCTAGCCTGAATGCATGAGCCAGAGCCCCCGCGCCCAACAGCGCCAACGGCCCCGATGGGTGCAGGACTACCTGTCCGAAGAGTTCCCGCCGGTGCAGCCCGCCCGAACCGGTTGGTTCATCGCCGCAGCCCTGCTCGTCGCCTTCGGGACGACCGCCTTCTTCCTGGTCTTGAACGGTGTCCTCGAGCAGCGAGGACTCGCCCTCCTCGACGAGCCGGTGCGGGCGTGGATGGTCGAGCACCGCACCGAGGGCTGGACCGCCGCGATGATCCTCATCGCCGAGGTTTCCGGCCCGATCGGGATGCCGATTGTCGTGGCGGTATTCATCGTGCTGTGGATCTGGCGTTCCAAGCACGCGTGGCGGGTGCTCGTCCTTTCGGTGGCGATGCTCACCGGCATGTCCCTCGCGCTGCTGATTGCGCGCCTGGTCGGCAGGGAGCGGCCCCCGGAAGAGTTCATGCTCATCGGCGTCGACCCGTCCTTCTCCTTCCCCTCCGGCCACGTGCTCGGGGTGGCCGATTTTCTCATCGTGGGTGGCTACCTGGTGCTCTCCCGGGGGAGAGGCTGGGTCGCTTCCCTGCTCCTGGTCCTCGCCGCGATCGTCGGTGTCGGCCTGGTCGCGCTCACGCGCGTCTACCTCGGCTACCACTGGGTGACGGATATCGCCGCCTCCCTGTCGCTCTCCCTCTGTGTCCTCGGATTGGCGATCGCCCTCGACACCTGGCGACCGCTGCGGCATCCGCCGGAGGCATCCGTCGCCGACTCATTGTCTTCCGGGGCGAACAGGGTTTAGCTTCCTCTCATACGGCCGACATGCGAGGAGCGGGCATATGCGAGGGACAAGGTTGAGGGTCGCGACGTCTTGTGCGGCCGGAATAGCGGTCGCGGGCATCGTGCTGGCCGGATGCGCGGCGTCGGCCCCGGTCCCGGTGCCGCAGACGTCCGTCCGGGCGGACGGAGCGACCTCCGTGCGGTTCACGGCCTCCGGCGACATCGCCGAGCGCACCCAGTCCGCGGCCGTGCTCGACCAGGTAGCGAGCATCAGACCCGACCTGCACCTCGCCCTCGGCGACCTCTCCTACGGCACGCCAGGGAGCGAGGCGGCCTGGTGCGATTTCGTGACCTCCCGGGTTGGAGAGGGTGTGCCGTTTGAGCTCCTCGCGGGCAACCATGAGAGCGACGGGCGGAACGGCAATATCGACGACTTCTCCGACTGCCTGCCCAACCAACTCCCGGGACTGGTCGGGACCTACGGGCGCCAGTATTTCGTGGATGTGCCCCGGGTGAACCCGCTCGTGCGGTTCATCATGATCTCGCCGGGGTTGAAGTACCCGGATAGGCGGTGGTCGTATTCCGCGGGCAGCGCGCGCTACCGGTGGACCGCGAGGGCCATCGATGGCGCCCGCAGTGCCGGCATCCCCTGGGTGGTGACCGGCATGCACAAGCCGTGCCTGTCCGTCGGCAGGTACCCCTGCGATCCCGGAGCCGACCTGCTCAACCTGCTCGTGGCCAAGCGCGTGGATCTCGTGCTGAGCGGTCACGAACACCTGTACGCGCGATCGAAGCAGCTCGCGCTCGGCGAGTCCTGCCCGGATCTCGAGCCCGAAAGCTACTCCTCCGCGTGCGTCTCGGATAGCGACAGTGACCTCACCCACGGCGCCGGGACGGTCATGGCCATCGTCGGGACGGGCGGTGTGGCCCTGCGCGACGTCAACCCGAGCGACCCGGAGGCCGGCTACTTCGCGGCCTGGTCCGGGCTGAACCTGGACCCCAGCCACGGCAATCTGGATGTTCGGGTGACGGAGGACACGCTGACGGCGGGATTCGTACCCGTCGCCGGCGGCAGCTTCACGGACTCGTTCACCATCGACGCACGCGTACCGTAGGCGAAAAGGACGAATCGTGTTCAGGGACCGCCCCGACGCCGGCAGACAACTGGCCGAGAAGCTGGCCGAGCAGTTGGAGACGCTCGACCTGCGCGATCCGGTCGTCTACGCCCTTCCCCGTGGGGGAGTACCGGTCGCCGTGGAGGTCGCCAGGCGGCTCCGGGCGCCGCTCGACCTCATCCTCGTGCGCAAGATCGGGGCTCCGGGGTGGCCGGAGGTGGCCATGGGCGCGGTCGTGGACGGGGAGGATCCGCAGACCATCATCAACGAAGACGTGTACGCGGCGACCGGCAGCGATGCGGCGGGCCTGGCGCGTGCGCGCCAGGCGGAGCTCGAGGAGATCGAACGGCGACGCAAGCGCTACCTGGGCGATCGGCCGCAGGTGAGCCCGGCCGGCCGGGTCGCGGTCATCGTCGATGACGGGATCGCGACCGGTGCCACGGCCAAGGTGGCGCTGGCTGCCGTGAAACGCCAGGGGGCGGCCACCACCGTGCTCGCGGTACCCGTCGCACCCGCGGACACCGTGGCCGAGATGAGGGGGCTGGCGGATGTCGTCGTCGTTCTCGACGTTCCCTCCGAGTTCTGGGCGATTGGCCCGTTCTACACCGACTTCCACCAGCTGACCGACGACGAGACGATCGGCCTGCTCCGGACGGCGTGGTCGGGCGACTGAATCGGCCGGGCGTCGCGCCGGGCGCCGGTGGCACACGGCAGAATGGCACTGTGTACCTTCTGGCCAGCCGAACGGGCAACGGAGAGATCCTCGTCACCGCACTCGACGCTGCCGGCGCCCCCACCGCTCCAGCCGAGCGCCTCACCCAGCTCGACTTCCCGGCCTTCGTGGCGGCCAGGGAGCCCGCCGGGCCGCGCTGGGTGTGGGATGACACCTCGCGGTGGTCGCCCGGCCTGCTTGCGGCCGGGACCCGGGTGCGCCGCTGCCACGACCTGAGGCTGTGCCACGCGATCCTGCGTGGATCCGAGCTGACCCGGGCGAGTGAACTGGCCGGGCGAGCCCCCGGCGGGTGGGATCGCGCGGCGGCCCTGGAGGCGGCTGTGCCCCAGGGCGCGACGCTCTTCGACCTGGCCTTCGACGACGAACCGGCCGACGACGACACGATGGCCGAGTTCCTGAGCCAGCTCCAGGCGGTCGCCTCCTGCCCGGAGCCCGGCCGCCTCCGGCTCCTGCTCGCCGCCGAGTCGGTCGGAGCGCTCATCGCGGCGGAAATGCAGTTTGCCGGGTTGCCGTGGCGAACGGACATCCACGATCGGCTGTTGACGGCGGAACTCGGCCCCCGAGTGGCCCACGGCACCCGGCCGGAACGGCTCGAGGAGCTGGCCGGGCGAATCCGCTGCGAACTCGACGACCAGGTGTTCAACCTGGACTCACAGCAGGAGTTGCTCAAGGCTCTGCAGCGTTCCGGGCTGATGGCCACGTCGACGCGCGCCTGGGAATTGAAGAAGCTCGAGCATCCGGTGATCGAGCCGCTGCTCGAGTACAAGAAGCTGGCCCGCCTGCTCAGCGCGAACGGCTGGTACTGGATGGACACCTGGATCGTGCACGGCCGGTTCCATCCCGAGTATGTCCCCGGCGCCGCCACCACCGGCAGGTGGGGCGCCAGCGGCGGGGGCCCCTTGCAGCTGCCCAGGCAGGTGCGCGGCGCCGTCGTCGCCGACGAGGGTTGGAAGCTGGTGGTGGCGGATGCCGCGCAGCTGGAACCCCGCATCCTCGCCGCGCTTTCCGCCGACACGGCCATGGCCGCGGCCGGGCGCGACACCGACCTGTATGCCGGCATCGTCGCCAGCGGCGTGGTCGAAACCCGCGACCAGGCCAAGGTCGCCATGCTCGGGGCGATGTACGGCGCGACCACGGGGGAGAGCGGGCGCCTGCTGCCCAGGCTCGCCCGGGCCTACCCGCGGGCGCTCGGCTTGACCGAGGCCGCTGCGCGCGCCGGCGAACGCGGCGACATCGTCACAACCCGGCTCGGGCGGTCCTCACCCCGGCCGGGCGAGAGTTGGCAGGCCACCCAGGCGCAGGCGTATGACCCGGCGGCGTCGGACGGCGACGAACGCCGTGCGCGCAGCCAGGCCCGGGACTGGGGCCGGTTCACCCGCAATTTCGTGGTGCAGGGGAGCGCCGCGGAATGGGCGCTCTGCTGGATGGCCGAGGTGCGTAAGGAGCTGTGGTCCCTCCGCGGCACCGAGGCTCCGGACCGACCGGCGGCGTTCGCCGCCACGCCGCACCTGGTCTTCTTCCTGCACGACGAGGTCATCGTGCACACCCCGGTCGCCCTGGCGGGCGAGGTGGAGCAGATCATCACGAGGGCGGCTGCGACGGCCGGCCGCCTGCTCTTCGGCGACTTCCCCGTCGACTTCCTCCTCACCGCGGCCACCGTCGACAGCTACGCGGAGGCGAAGTAATGTGAGCGCCGCCGATGACGCCGGGGCCGGCGGCCTCGAGTCCTTCCGGGCGAAGCGACGGCGGTCGGTTGTGGCGCCCCAGGGTAACCTGGCCCTCGTGAACACCCAGTGGGTCACCGGCGACGCCGGAGAATCCCGGCGCGTCCGGGGCGTTCCGGGCCTCTGGTCGCCCCTGCCGAGCGGGCTCTCCGGGTTGCGCCTGACCGCGACGGCGGCCGACGGCATCCGGGTCGACGAAGAGCTCGTCGATGGCAGCGTGATCGTCGCCGGGATGGATGCGCTCGCCCCGTCACACATCCGGTTCAGCACGGGCCGCACGGGCACCATCATCGCCGACGCGGCCGGCGGGTACGCCCTGCGCGTGTGGGACGCCCAATCCGACGGTATCCGCGCGTTCGGCTCCATCGACGCCTTCCCCTGGGACCCCGAGTGGGTCATCCGCGCCTCCTTCGCGCCGCTCGACGGTGACGCAGAGGTGAGCGTCGCCCATCTCCATGACCAGGGCGCGACCCGGCAGAAGAGGCTGCCCGGAGAGATCGTGGTCGGCCGGGACGGAGTGGAGTATCGCCTGGCCGCCTTCCCGGACGGGCCCTCCCTCCTGCTGGTCTTCGGCGACACGACCAACGGCGTGTACACGTACGGCATGGGGCGCTTCCTGCGCGTGGCGCCCGGCGACGACGGGAGCGTCATCCTCGATTTCAACCGGGCGCACCTGCCCCCGTGCGCCTTCAGCTACAACTTCAACTGCCCCATCCCGCCGGCCCGGAACCGGTTACCGTTCGCCATCGAGGCGGGGGAGCGGAACGTGCTGGCCAAGGGCGGCGAGCTCCTGCACTGACGAGTGCGGCACCTAGTGTGCCGGCACAGCCGCCGCGGGGCGCCGGCCCCGCCGTGGGCGTGCGTGGCTGAGCTCCCGGCGGAACGCGCCCGCCGATACGCCGGCCAGCGCCGCCTCGGCTTCGTCCAGCCAGGCCAGGGCTGCGGCGGCGAGGGCGGATGCCGCCGAGGCGGCCAGCCTGTCCTGTCCGGTCAGCCCAGCCCCGTTACGTGTGCGCTGCCAGCGACTTCGGTAGCCGGCGATGATGGCCGGCACATCGCTGTGCGGCAGCGAGGACGCCAGGAGCACCCGGTCCACGAGGTCGTTCCATTCCTCGCCGACGGGGCTGCTCGTGTCGGAGAGCCAGGTCAACGCCTCGGCGCGCCCGGCGTCGGTCAGCCGGTACAGGGGAAGTCCGTCGTGGGTGGTCCCGGCGGACTCCACGGCGCCCTGGCTGACCAGTCGGTCCAGGGTGCCGTAGATCTGGCCGACGTTCACGGTTCGCCTGCCCGCGGTCCGGGACTGCAACTCGCCGTGCAACTGAAACCCGTAGGCCGGGCCGATCGTGAGGATGACCAGCAGATTGCTTCGAACCGACACCATGCCTCCGTGAAAATTGCCCGATATTTCTATACCGAATATACAGAATCGACCGAGGTCGGACGGACTCGCGGAATAACAGTGTTGTGATTTCGTTGCGGGGTGAGGCATAATTCAGCTAGCGACTGCGATGTCGTTCAATTTCATAGCCAGGCCGTACTCACTGCATTCGAGTTCGCCGTTCAGAGGTCGTTGGGGAAGACGCACCTCAGAGGAACGGAGAAAAACGATGGCGGCAACACAGGCACGGCAGGCAGCAACTGCACGGGGAGTGCTTTATGTGCACTCCTCTCCTCGTGCACTCTGCCCCCACGTCGAGTGGGCGGCAGGGCGCGCCCTGGGCGAGGCGGTCAATTTCGACTGGACCGAACAGCCCGTGCAGAAGGGTTCGCAGCGCGCCGAGTATTACTGGGAGGGCGACCGGGGAACCGGCGCGGCCCTCGCATCAGCCCTGCGCGGATGGGAACACCTGCGCTACGAGGTGACGGAAGATGCCGGCCTCGGCACCGACGGCGGACGCTGGCTGCACACGCCGGACCTCGGTATCTTCTATGCGCAGACCGACACCGCCGGCAACATCGTCGTGCCGGAGGACCGAGTGCGGTACGCCATTGAGGTGGCCGGCGCCAACGCGATCGAACTCCACCGGGAGCTCCGGCTCGCACTCGGCCAGGCGTGGGATGACGAGCTGGAACCGTTCCGCCACGCGAGCGATTTCAATTCCGTCGTCTGGCTGCACAAGGTCGGCTGACCCAGGAACCTGCGATTCGCAGGATCGTGGCGCCAGGCGCGCAGGTCGGAGAGCACTCCCGGCGGCACGTAAACGAAACGACGCGAATCGCACTCAAGAAGAAGACCCCGACCGGAAGCCGGTCGGGGTCTTTCTGGGGGATCGCGCGGTCGAGTTTGCCGCGATCCGCGGCTACACGCTGCGGAAAGCGACGACGGCGTTGTGGCCGCCGAATCCGAACGAGTTGCTGATCGCGAGCAGGTCGCCGGACGGGAGGGCGCGCGGCGACGTGACCACGTCGAGCGGAATGCTCGGGTCCTGGTCGGTCAGGTTGATCGTCGGGGGTGCCACGCGGTCCGAGAGCGCCAGCACGGTGAACAGAGCCTCGATGGCTCCGGCCCCTCCGAGCAGATGACCGGTGGACGCCTTGGTTGCCGAAACGGGAATGCCGTCGAGCAGGTCCCCGAAGACGCGGCGCAGGGCGTTGTACTCGGCGATGTCGCCGACGGGCGTGCTCGTGGCATGAGCGTTGATGTGCGAGACGTCGCCGAGCTCCGCGCCGGCGTTGCGGATCGCGGTGATCATGGCCCGGGCGGCGGCGGATCCCTCGGGGTCCGGAGCGGTGATGTGGTATGCGTCGCTGGTCACGGCACCGCCGAGGAGCTCGGCGTAGATGCGGGCGCCGCGGGCCCTGGCGTGCTCCTCGGTCTCGACGACGAGGGCGGCAGCGCCCTCACCGAGCACGAAACCATCGCGGTTGATGTCGTAGGGGCGGGACGCCCTGGCCGGGTCGTCGTTGCGCTTGGAGAGCGCCTGCATCGACGCGAAGGCCGCGATCGGGAGCGGGTGGATCGCCGCCTCGGAGCCTCCGGCGATGATGATGTCGGCGTGCCCTGCCTGCAGGCGGTCGTAGGCGTTGACGAGGGCCTCGGTGCTGGACGCGCAGGCGGAAACGACGGTCCGGATGCCGGCGCGGGCATGCAGGTCCATGCCGATTGCCGCTCCGGGGCCGTTGGGCATCAGCATCGGCACGGTCATCGGCAGAACCCGGCGCGGACCGCGCTCGCGCAGCGTGTCCCAGGCGTCGAGCAGGGTCCAGACACCGCCGATACCGGTCGACCAGTCGACGGCCAGGCGGTCCGGGTCGACTTCGGGGGAGCCGGCATCCGCCCAGGCCTCGCGGCCGGCGATCAGCGCAAACTGGCTGGACGGGTCGAGGCGCTTCGTTTCGTGCCGGGCAAGGATCTCACTCGGGGAGACCCTGGCCTGCGCGGCGAACGTCACCGGAAGTTGAGTTTCGGCGACCCAGTCGTAGTCGAGCGTGCGTGCGCCGGACTCACCGGCCAGCAGTGCCGACCAGCTTTCGGAGGCGGTCCCGCCGAGAGGCGAGGTCGCGCCGATGCCGGTGATAACGATCTTCTTGGTCATAACATAACTCCCCGTGAGGCATGGAAACGCGAGACGCAAGTCCCGCACGAACAGGCCGGTCGGCAGATGCCGGCCGGCCTGTTCATCGGCCGGGTCTTAGCCCTGGGCCTTGGTGATGAACGTGACGGCGTCGCCGACGGTCTTGAGGTTCTTGACCTCTTCGTCGGGGATCTTGACGTCGAACTTCTCTTCTGCGTTGACGACGATGGTCATCATGGAGATGGAGTCGATGTCCAGGTCGTCGGTGAACGACTTGTCCAGCTCGACCGTGTCGGCTGCGATGCCCGTCTCGTCGTTGATGAGTTCGGCCAGGCCGGCAAGAACTTCTTCGGTGGACAATGCCATGTTGTTTTCTCCTTGGGGGTGTCTCGTTAGACCGAGACTCAGTTTAGATGGACGTGGGGGACTAAGGCAGCACAACGACCTGCGCGCCGTAGACCAGTCCGGCGCCGAAGCCGATCTGGAGCGCGAGGCCGCCGCTGAGCTCGGGGTGTTCTTCGAGCAGGCGGTGGGTGGCCAGCGGGATGGACGCGGCCGACGTGTTGCCGGTCGTCGCGATGTCGCGGGCGATCACGACGGATGCCGGAAGCTTCAGCTGCTTCGCGAACTCGTCGATGATGCGCATGTTGGCCTGGTGCGGGATGAAAGCGGCGAGCTGGTCTGCCGTGATACCGGCAGCCTCGAGCGCCTTCTTGGCCACCTTGGCCATGTCCCACACCGCCCAGCGGAAGACCGTCTGGCCCTCCTGGCGCAGGGTCGGCCAGGGCGCCTCGCCCCGCCGGTATTCCTGCAGCGTGTGGTTCATGCCCACGGCGTCCGCCTTCGACCCGTCGGAACCCCACACAGTGGGGGAGATCCCAGGGAACTCGCTCGGGCCGATCACCACGGCGCCGGCGCCGTCGCCGAGAAGGAAGGAAATGCTGCGGTCGGTGGGGTCGACCACGTCGGACAGCTTCTCCGCGCCGATCACGAGTGCGTAGTGGGCGGCGCCGGCGCGGATGAGCGCGTCAGCCTGGGCGATGGCATACGAGTAGCCGGCGCAGGCCGCGTTGACGTCATAGGCGGCGGCGGGCGTCGTGCCGACGCGGTCGGCAACGACCGCGGCCATGGATGGCGTCTGCTGGGTGTTGCTGATCGTGGCGACGATGACGGCGTCGATGAGGGTGGGGTCGATCCCGCTGCGCTCGATGGCCTCGCGGGCGGCATCTGTGGCGAGGTCGACGGCGAGCAGGTCCTGGCTGGCCCGGGTGCGCGTGATGATCCCGGTGCGCTGCTGGATCCACTCGTCGGAGGAATCGATCGGCCCGACCAGGTCGTCGTTGGGAACGACGAGGTCGCCGCGGGCGGCTCCCACCGACAGGATGCGGGTGTACTGCGGGCCGTGCGACTGCTGAAGTGTTGGCTGGGTCATGCGACTTCCTCGCTTGTGTTTCTTTGGTTCCGGCTCAGGACTGCTGCTCGAGCAGCGCCCACGCGGCCGGAAGATCGCCCGGCGTTTTGATGGCGACGCTGGGAACGCCCTTGAGTGCCCGCTTAGCGAGCCCGACGAGGGCTCCGGCCGGCGCAACTTCGATGATTCCGGTCACGCCGGCATCTGCGAACGATTGCATGCACAGGTCCCACCGTACCGGCGAGGAGACCTGGCCGACGAGTAGCTCGAGGAAACGGGCGCCGTCGGAAACTCGGCTTCCGTCGTGATTGGTCCAGATCGGCAGGGCGGGGTCGTGGGGCGAGAACCCGGCCGCGACGGACGCGAGATGCTCGGCGGCGGGCCGCATATACCGGGTGTGGAATGCGCCGGCGACCTGAAGCGGAATGACCCGGGCCCGGCTGGGCGGGGTTTCGGCGAGTGCGCCCAGCGCGGGCAGCGCGCCGGCCACGACGATCTGGCCGCCGCCGTTGAAGTTGGCTGGTTCGAGGTCCAGTTCGGCGAGCCTCGCGAGGAGTTCGCCCTCGTCGGCGCCGATGACGGCGCTCATTCCGGTGGGTTCGAGCGCTGCCGCCCGTGCCATCGCGGCGCCGCGCTCGCGCACGAATCGCATCGCGTCGACGGCGTCCAGGATGCCGGCGCCCGCGGCAGCGGTGATCTCGCCGACGGAGTGGCCGGCTATGCCGGCGACGGCGGTGTGGCGTCCGTCGGCCAGAAGGGCCCGGAGGGTGAGGAGTCCGGCCGCAACGATGAGGGGCTGGGCGATCGCGGTGTCTCGGATCGTGTCGGCGTCACTGAGGGTCCCGTGCGCCGTGAGGTCGATGCCGACCTGGTCCGACATGTCCGCCAGTCCGGCGGCGAAGTCGGGGCGTTCGAGCCACGGGGTGAGGAAACCTGGGGTTTGGGAGCCCTGTCCTGGGCAAACGACGACAATCACGTGACTAGTCTCCCAACCCGGGCCGAGGTCCGTGTGTCGAGGGTGCACCAAGTATTCGGCGATCGTTTGTCGTTTTCGGCATATTCGCCGTCGGCCGGGTCAGCGGCGACGGGCAGAACCGTCGTGGTCGCTGATCGAACCGATGATGAGTGCCGCCTGCAGGATGAGGGCTTCCCGGGCTCCGGTGGCGTCGTAGCCGATGACTTCCGACACCCGCTTGAGCCGATAGCGCACCGTGTTGGGGTGCACGAACAACTCACGCGCCGTCGCTTCGAGCGATCGGCCGTTGTCGAGGTAGCACCACAGCGTGGTGAGGAGCTCGGTGGAGTGCGCCTGCAACGGGCGGTAGATCCGGTGGATCAGCGTGGCGCGGGCGAGCGGGTCGCCGGCGAGGGCGCGCTCGGGGAGCAGGTCGTCGGCCTGGACCGGTCGTGGGGCGTTCCGCCACGAGCGGGCGACGGCGAAGCCGGCCAGAGCGGCCTTCGCACTCTTGGACGCGTCGACGAGGTTGGGCACCTCGTGGCCGAGCACCAGGTGGCCGGGGCCGAAGCTGGGCTCGAGCTGCAGGGCGATTTCCATGAAGCTGAGCGCGCCTGCGGTGCCGATCGCGTCGTCGGTGTCGACCGGGGTGGGATGGGCGCGGCCGATGACGAGCACGAGGCGGTTGCCCTGCACGCCGATCAGCACGTCAGCGGCCATGTGCCTGGCCGAGCGGCGCAGACGGTCGACGTCGAGCATCTTCGGAGTCGTTCCGACGAGCACACAGACCTCGCCGTGCCCGTGCCAGCCGAGCGCCGCGATGCGGCTGGGCAGTTCGTCGTCGTATTCGCCGCTGAGGATCGAGTCAACGACGAGGGCCTCGAGGCGGGCGTCCCAGAGCCCGCGGGCCTCGGCGGCGCGGGCGTAGACATCCGCCGCCCCGAACGCGATTTCCCGGGAGTAGAGCAGGATGGCCTCGCGCAGCAGTTCGCTGCCGTCCTTGACCCGTTCCTCGACGACTTCCACACTGACCCGGATCAGCTGCAGGGTCTGCTGCAGGCTGATCGAGCGCAGAAGCTCCCGCGGGGCGGCGCCGAAGACATCCGCCGCGATCCACGGGGTCGACGTGGGGTCGTCGAACCAGGAGATGAACGAGGTAATGCCGGCCTGCGCGACCAGCCCGACGGCGGACCGCCGCCCCGGCGGCATGTCGCCGTACCAGGGCAGCGTGTCCTCGAGCCGCTTGAGCGTGGCCGTGGACAACTCACCCGAGATTGTCCGCAGCCAGGCGAGCGTCTGTTCCTTCGTCTTGGGGGCCGGTGCCACGGGGAGCTTAGCTCTCGCCCCCGGCGGAGCCGGTGGTGCCCGCCGTGACGTCGTGCAGCTCATACTTTGCGATCGCCTGGCTGACCAGGCTCCGGTCGATCTCGCCACGCCTGGCGAGCTGCTGGAGCGTACGCACCACCATCGAGGGTCCATCGATCTTGAAGAAGCGGCGAGCGGCCGGACGCGTGTCCGAGAACCCGAAGTCGTCGGCGCCGAGCGTCGCGAAGTCACCGGGAACGAACTGGCGAATCTGGTCGGGAATCGCGTGCATGAAGTCGGTCACGGCGACGAACGGTCCGCTCGCACCCGCAAGCTTCTCGGTCACATACGCGGTGCGCGGCTCGGCATCCGGGTGGAGGAAGTTGTGGTCCTCGGCCGCCAGGCCGTCGCGGCGCAGCTCGGACCAGGAGGTGACCGACCAGACGTCGGCCGACACTCCCCAGTCGTCTGCGAGCATCTTCTGCGCCTCGAGGGCCCAGCCCACGGCGACACCGGAGGCCAGCAGCTGCGCCTTCGGCCCGGTCAGCGAGGACTCGTTGATGCGGTGGATGCCCCGAAGGATTCCGTCGACATCCACGTTCTCGGGCTGCGGAGGCTGCACGTACGGCTCGTTGTAGACCGTGATGTAGTACATGACGTTCGGCGTCGCGTGCTTGCCGCCGTACATCCGCTCGAGCCCGGCGCGCATGATGTGGCCGATCTCGTAACCGTACGCGGGGTCGTAGGAGACGACGGCGGGGTTGGTCGAGGCCAGCAGCGGCGAGTGGCCGTCAGCATGCTGCAGGCCTTCACCGGTAAGCGTGGTGCGGCCGGCGGTGGCGCCGATCATGAAGCCGCGCGCCATCTGGTCGCCCGCTGCCCACATGGCGTCGCCGGTGCGCTGGAAACCGAACATGGAGTAGAACACGTAGATCGGAATCAGCGGTTCGCCCTGGGTGGCGTACGACGTGCCGACGTTGGTGAACGCAGCCATGGCGCCGGCCTCGTTGATGCCGACGTGCAGGATCTGACCCTGCGGGCTCTCCTTGTAGGCGAGCAGCTGGGCGTGGTCCACCGCGGTGTAATGCTGGCCGTTCGGGTTGTAGATCTTGGCGTTCGGGAAGAACGCGTCCATGCCGAACGTGCGGGCCTCGTCCGGGATGATCGGCACGATGCGGTGGCCGAAGTCCTTCGAGCGCAGGAGGTCCTTGAGCAGCCGCACGAACGCCATGGTGGTGGCGATCTCCTGGGTGCCGGAGCCCTTCTTCGAGATCGCGTAGGTGGCGTCTTCCGGCAGGGTGAGCTGGGTGTACTTGCTGCGACGCTCCGGCAGGTAGCCGCCGAGCGCGCGGCGGCGCTCGTGCAGGTACTGGATCGCCTCGTCCTGGTCTCCCGGGGTGTAGTACGGCGGCAGGTACGGGTTCTCCTCGAGCTGGGCATCCGTGATTGGCACGTGCATGCTGTCGCGGAAGGTTTTGAGGTTGTCGAGCGTCATCTTCTTCATCTGGTGGGTCGCATTGCGGCCCTCGAAGCTCGGTCCGAGGCCGTAGCCCTTGATCGTCTTCGCCAGGATGACGGTGGGCTGTCCCTTGTGTTCGGATGCCGCCTTGAACGCCGCGTAGACCTTGCGGTAGTCGTGCCCGCCGCGCTTGAGGTTCCAGACCTCTTCGTCGCTGTAGTCCTCGATCAGCTTGAGCGCGCGCGGGTCGCGGCCGAAGAAGTTCTCCCGCACGTAGGCTCCACTTTCGGCCTTGTACGTCTGGTAGTCACCGTCGGGCGTGACGTTCATCAGGTTGAGCAGGGCGCCATCGGTGTCGCGCCGGAGGAGCTCGTCCCATTCGCGGCCCCAGACGACCTTGATGACGTTCCAGCCGGCGCCGCGGAAGAAGCTCTCGAGCTCCTGGATGATCTTGCCGTTGCCGCGCACAGGGCCGTCGAGGCGCTGCAGGTTGCAGTTGACGACGAAGTTGAGGTTGTCGAGGCCGTCGTTGGCGGCAACCTGGAGCTGGCCGCGGCTTTCGACCTCGTCCATTTCGCCGTCGCCGAGGAATGCCCAGACCTGCTGGTCGCTCGCATCCTTGATCCCGCGGTTGGTCAGGTACCGGTTCAGCTGGGCCTGGTAGATCGCGTTGATCGGCCCGAGGCCCATCGACACGGTCGGGAACTGCCAGAACTCCGGCATCAGGCGCGGGTGCGGGTAAGACGAAATGCCGTTGGGAGCGTGCGATTTCTCCTGGCGGAACCCGTCGAGCTGGTCCGTGCTCAGACGGCCCTCGAGGAAGGCGCGCGCGTAGGTGCCTGGGGAGGCGTGGCCCTGGATGAAGATCTGGTCGCCGCCGCCCGGGTGGTCCTGGCCGCGGAAGAAGTGGTTGTAGCCGACCTCGTAGAGGGCGGCGGACGACGCGTAGGTCGCGATGTGGCCGCCGACGGCGATGCCGGGGCGCTGTGAGCGGTGCACCAGCACGGCCGCGTTCCACCGGATCCAGGCGCGGTAGCGGCGCTCGATGTCTTCGTCACCGGGGAACTCGGGTTCGTTCTCCGCCGCGATCGTGTTGATGTAGTCCGTGGTGGGCACCATCGGCACACCCAGGTGCAGTTCCTTGGAACGCTTGAGCAGGCTCAGCATGATCTCGCGGCCGCGTTCGTGGCCGTGGGCCGCTACGAGTGAGTCCAGCGATTCAGACCATTCGGCGGTCTCCTGGGGGTCTGCGTCGTGCTTAGCAACGGAGTAGGGATCCTGATCGTCGACAGTCACACTCGACCTCTCTCTATTCGGCAGGTCGTGCCATGTTTAGTGGTGCCGCAAGCGGGGGTGGGTCAATCACACCCCACGACACCACGCCAGCCTACTGATTTTAGTCCCCGTCCGCGCACGCCGGGGCTCGGTCGTCTTGGTGCGCCGATCCGGCGGGGCTATGCTTTGGGACCGTGTTCAGCCGCCTCCATCGCGGCACGGAAAGGAAACGCAGCATGGCACTGGAAAACGAGACCCTTGCACCCGATTTCGAGCTCGTCAACCAGTACGGCGAGCGCATCCAGCTCAGCCAGTACCGCGGTGACAAGTCGGTCGCGCTGGTGTTCTTCCCGCTGGCCTTCTCGGGAATCTGCAGCGGCGAGCTCTGCGAGCTGCGCGACAACCTGTCGCTCTTCGCCGACGCCGGGGTTGAGGTCATCGGCATCTCCGTCGATTCCCGGCACGCGCTGCGCGCGTGGGGGGAGCAGGAGGGCTACACCTTCAGCCTGGTCGCCGATTTCTGGCCGCACGGCGCCGTCGCCAAGGAATACGGGGTGTTCCTGGATGCCAGGGGGTTCTCGAACCGGGCGACCTTCCTGATCGACCCGCGCGGGATCATCCGAGCGAGTTTCATCACAGAGCCGGGGGAGCCCCGCTCCTTCAGCGCGTACCAGGCGGCGCTGGCCGAACTTCAGCCCGCCTGACCCCGTTGCCGCCGGCCGCTTACTGGGCCGCGGGGGCCGGGGTGCCGGACCGTTCGTCGTGCAGGGCCGTCACCAGCAGGCGCAGGTCCATGATCATCTCCAGCTGGCGGTTATTGACTTCCATGAGCAGGCCGATATCGGCCTTCGCCGCGACGTCGGTGTCATAGTCGTGCTGGGCGAGCGCGGCCGAGATGGCGTCCTGCCGCTTCGCCGCAATCAGCAGGATGGCGCCCTGCAGGCCGGCGAGCATGCTGAGGAACAGGTTGAGCAGGATGAACGGGTAGGGATCCCAGTGCAGCGCACGGTCCAGCCCGACCGTGTTCAGGACCGCCCAGACCGCCATGATGGCGAGGAACGCTCCTACGAACGGCCAGCTGCCCATCTTGTTGCGCATGACGTCGGCCGCCCGGGCGCCACGGTCGAGGGTCTTCTTGTGCTGGCCGTGCCAGGTCAGTCGCTCAGTGCTCATGCACCACTGTAGGTCCACGTTGGGTATGCTTGACCTACTCGATCTCGCGCCGGAGTGGCGCGGTCGGGGCCTTTAGCTCAGTTGGTAGAGCGCCACGTTTACACCGTGGATGTCATCGGTTCGAGCCCGGTAGGGCCCACCACGAGTGATCGCGCAATAGTGGTCGCGTCCCTCCTCCTGCACCGCTTCCGCCTTGGGGTGCGTCGCTCACTTTGTCAAGGGGGGTCGGCCAATCCGGCTCGGCTCGCCGGCGGGGGGATACGCTGAAGGTAACGCGGCCTTGTCCGTGCCACACGTCGAAACTGGTTGGTCCGCCGCGAAGCGGGGTGATCCTGAGGTCACCATGACAACCCGCTGTACTGCACCCGCGTCCGCACCTGCCCACCATGCCTGATGGTCGAGCATTCGGAGCAGCGGTCGAGGAACTCTCCACGGCCCACGAAAACGCGACCAGCCTGTGTCGGCCGTTCCTGGGGTTGCTGCCGGTCACCGGGGTCGCGATTTCGACGCTGGGCGCCCCGTTCGGCACCGAAACGGTGTGTGCGAGCGACACGCAGGCGGCCCGGATCGACGAGCTCCAGTTCGACCTCGGCGAGGGGCCCTGCTGGGAGGCGCTGACGTCGCGCCGGCCGGTCCTCGCGCCCGACCTCCACAGCGCCGCTCCCTCGTCCTGGCCCATTTTCCTCGAGGCGATCGGTGACGCACCGGTGGGGGCGCTCTACGCATTCCCGCTCACGCTCGGGTCCCTCGATATCGGAGCCGTCGACCTGTATGCCCGGCGACCGGGAACACTGTCGCCGGCGCAGATCGCGGATGCCGTTGCCCTGGCGGGCATCGTCGCCCTCCAGGTGCTCCGGCGCAGCCTTTCCGCGCAGACCCTCAAGCAGGACGCCGAGGCCGACAGCGGCTACTCCCGACGGGTCGTTCACCAGGCCACCGGGATGATCCTGGCCCAACTCGGTTTGTCCGCCGCGGATGCGTTGCTCGTCATCAACGGCTACGCGTTTTCACACGGACGGTCGGTGCGCGAGGTTGCGGCGGACATCGTCGCTCGGCGGGTGGATTTCACCTCGCATTTGAACGACATCTAGAATGGCCTCATGGTGACCCAGACACGTGAAGGTCAGCTGGTCGAGACTTTCGTCACACTTGCCGACACCCTCGTCGTCGGCTATGACATAGTCGACCTCTTGCAGACGCTGGTGGAGAAGTGCGTGCCCCTCTTCGAGGCCTCGGCAGCGGGTATCATCCTGTCGGCCGGGGAAGGCGAACTCGAGGTCGTTGCATCGACCAATGAACGCGGCCGACTCGTTGAGATCCTCCAGCTCCGATCCGGTAGCGGCCCGTGCGTGGAGTGCCTCACGACCGGGCGTGCGGTCGCCGTCGGGGACATCGACGCCGTCGGACCCAAGTGGCCGCGGTTTCGCGCCGGGGCGCTCGAACAGGGTTTCGCTTCCATGATCGCCGTGCCGCTGAGGTTGCGCACGACGACCATCGGTTCACTGAACATCTTCTGGGACCGCCTCGGCGCCCTCGGCGAGGCGGATATCGTCACGGTGCAGGCCCTCGCCGATGTGGCCACCATCGGCATCCTCCAGGAACGGGCCATCCGGGAGAGCGACGACGCACGCCAGCAGCTCCAGCATGCGCTGAACAGCCGGGTCTTGATCGAGCAGGCCAAGGGGGTCCTCGCCTTCACCCATTCCGCCAACATGGATGAGGCGTTCGCCCTGCTGCGAGACTACGCCCGGCGTAACGGCATCCCGTTGGTCGACGTCGCCGAACGCGTCGTCACCCGCACCCTTTCCCTCTGACCCTCACCGCTGCACATTCGGTGGTGAACCGGGCGCGCTCAAGGCTCGGCTCGGCGTAGAATGGTTGTGCAGCCCCGGACCCCGGCAGCACACGTTCAGCCGTGCGCAATCGAGGGATTCCAATGAAGCGCATCTTTCATCCGGGCGGGTCCGTCGTCACCGGAAGCGATCTAGCAGACGCCGTGCTCGTCTATGCCGAGGCGCTTAGCGGGCGACGCCAGGTCGACGTCGTGGACATCCCGATCATCAGCGATGACGGCAGGCAGGGCCGTGCTCAGTTCCTGATCGGCTCCGCGAGCCAGCTGGTCAGCGTGACGTCCGAACCGGCCGCGTTCGAACTGGTCGAACTGGGCACGACGGAACTCCTGCATCGCAAGGCCGAGGACCAGTCGCTCCAGACTCCCATCGGGCTGGCCCACGATCCCGCATTCGCCCAGTTCGACGAATTCGACTACTGATCGAATTCGGCTACTGCTTGGGCTGCATCGCGGTCGCCGCACCGGTGACCGCGCGGGGAACAACCGCAATCGGGCAGGGCATGTTGAGCAGCACATCGTGGCTCACCGAACCCAGGATGAGCCCGGCTACCGCCCCGCGCCCGTGAGTGCCGACGACCAGGAGCTCCGCGGTCCGCGACGCGTCGACGAGTGTTTGCGCGGCCGGGCCCTGCTCGAGGGTCACGGTGACGTCCATGCCAGGATTCGCCTCCCGGATGCGCCCCGCGGCCCTGGCCAGAATCTCGTCGTGGGCCTGCCGGAGGTCGTCGAAAGGGATCATCAGGCCGTCGTCGAAGCCCAGGGTCGCCGGGATGCTCCAGGCGTGCACGATGACCAGGCCGCGACCGAGTCGGACGGCCTCACGGGCGGCGAAGTCAAGCGCGACATCCGAGGTGTCATCGTCCTCAACGCCGACCACGACAGGCCCGTCCAGGTGCGTCCAATTGGCCGGAACGACGACAAGCGGGCAACGAGCGTGCGCGGCGAGGCGGAGCGGCAGGGTGCCGTACACCGCCCCGGCCATGAAGCCCGTTTTCTTCGTGCCGATCACCAGGAGGTCGGCCTTGGCGGAGGCGCGGATGAGTTCCTCGACCGGGGCGCCCCGACGCATGACACTGGTCTTCTTGAGGCTCGGCGCGGCCTCGTCGACCCGGCGTGCCGCCTCCGCCAGCGCCCGTTCGTACACGAGGTGGAAGTCGTCTTGCGGCCCTCCGGCCGGGACCCAGCCCAGTTCGATCACCGTGGTCAGTTCCACGGTCAGGTTGACCGTTCGCGCTCGCTCGAGCATCCAGTCCACGGCCGCGCTGCTGGCCGGGCCGCCGTCGATGGCGACAATCACGCGTTCGGCCATGGAAACGTCTCCTTTTCCGCGAGTCGCGCCGGAGTGCGCTACTCGATCAGGCTGTCAGCGGGGAGTCTACCCGGGTCACGGTGCCGTACGCTGGCTGGATGAAACCGCCCCCTGAAGAGGTCGCCCGGCCCGGGCCGGGCCAGGAATCCGTGTGGGACTATCCGCGCCCGCCCCGGGTTGAGTCGGTTCCATCCCGAGTCGTCGTGCGCTTCGGCGGCCGGGTCATCGCCGACACGACGGATGCCGTGCGTGTGCTGGAGACCAGCCATCCGCCGGTCTACTACCTGCCGCGAGCGGCCTTCGCGCCAGGGGTCCTGCAGCCCGCGGAGGGCCACACCGTGTGCGAATACAAGGGGGAAGCGTCGTACCTGACCGTGGTCGCCCCCACCGGGGAGCGGGCCGACTCCGCGGCCTGGTCCTATCCGTCGCCTCGTCCCGGATACCTGGACCTGGTCGGCCGCGTCGCCGTGTATCCCGGCCGGATGGACGAGTGCACGGTGGACGGTGAACGGGTGCGGCCGCAGGCCGGCGGGTTCTACGGCGGCTGGATCACCTCGCGCGTCGTCGGGCCGTTCAAGGGTGAGCCCGGGACCCTGGGCTGGTGAGAGAGGCCCGCGGGGTCGCCCCGATCCTCCTGGCGGCAGTGCTCTGGGGAACGACGGGCACGGCCGCACATTTCCTGCCGGGCAGCGTCGGCCCGCTCGCAACCGGCGCAGCGACGATGGCCGTCGGTGGGGCGCTGTTGTTCGCGCTCTCCTCGCTCGGTGCGCTGCGGGTGATTCGGGATCGCTCGATCCGTCCGCACCTGGTCGTCGGCGTCGTCGGAGTCGTGCTCTACCCGCTGGCCTTCTACAGTTCCATGCACCTGGCCGGGGTGATGATGGGCACCGTGGTGTCGCTGGCCTCGGCTCCCGTCTTCGCCGGCCTGATCGAGTTCCTCCGGGACCCGGGCGGCCTGACTCGGCGGTGGGCCGCGTGCACGGCCATCGCCCTCGTCGGCACGGCCCTGCTGGTGATCGGGCGCCCGGCCGACGTTGCAGCGGACGGCTCGGCTCCGCTCGGGGTGCTGCTCGGCCTCGTGGCAGGCCTGAGCTACGCCGTCTACACCGACAGTTCCCACCGGATGATCGCCCGGGGGCACGGCTCCAGCGCCACGATGGGGGCTCTGTTCGGCGTTGGAGCGCTGTGCCTCCTGCCTGTGCTCATCGCGACGGGGGCCCCGCTCCTGGCCGAGGCTCGCACGATCGGGATCTCGACCTACCTGGCCATCGGGCCGATGTTCGCGGCCTATCTGCTTTTCGGCGCGGGGCTGCGGCACGTGCGGAGCAGCACGGCCACGACCCTCACGCTGATTGAGCCGCTGGTGGCCACCGTTCTGGCCGTGCTCGTCGTCGGCGAGCGGCTCCACCCGGTCGGCTGGACCGGCCTCATCCTCTTGATGGCAAGCGTGTTCGCGCTCGTTGCTCCGGACCGGACCAAACTGGAGCCCGTGTTGGTAGAATCCGGGCATGCTCGACCGCGAGTCGGCGGGGCAGGAAGGCTCCGGACCACCCGAAGGACCCGAAGCGCACGGCGATGACGATCTCGCCGCTGCGGTCGATGACGGTGCCCGGACCGCCTCTCATCCGGTTCCGTCTCACGCGGTGCCGGCGAGCGGGTTCGACGCGGATCTCCCGGATGATGCCGACGACGTCGTCCCCGGGGCCGCCGAACCGATCACCAGCCCGCGCGTTCGTGCGGACGAGCGCGTCGTCGAGGTCACGAGGCGATGGGGATTCTTCTCGAAAAGGCGCAGCAGAGTCCGCAGGCACCCGGACGACAGCTAGTCACCGGTAGGCTGGCCCCGTGTCATTCTCGCTCGCCGACGTAACCCGGGTCGCCCACGATCTGTGGCCGCTGTCCGGAGCCGAGCAGTGGGACGCGCCCGGCTTGCTGAGCGGGGATCCGGCCGGTCCGATCGACCACATCCACCTGGCCGTCGATGCCGTGGCCGACACCGTCGACGAGGCCATCGAGGCCAATGCCGACCTCCTGTTCGTGCACCACCCACTGTTGCTGCGCGGCGTGACCACCGTCGCCGAGGACCGCTACAAGGGGGCGCTGCTGAGCCGTCTCATCCGCGCGAACTGCGCGCTGCTGGCGGCCCACACCAACGCCGACATCGTCGTCGACGGCGTCTCGGACGTCTTCGCCTCACGGCTGGGGCTCGTTGACGCCCTGCCCATCACGGCGGGCACGGTCCCCGGGACGGGCATCGGACGCGTTGGCCGGCTCGCCGAACCGACGACCCTGGGCCAGCTGGCCCGTCGGGTGGCCCAGCTGCTGCCGCCCACTGCATCAGGGGTGCGGGCGGCGGGGGAGTACGGGCAGCCGATTGAAACCGTCGCCCTGTGCGGCGGCGCCGGGGACTCGCTCCTCGCGCACCCGTCCGTGCTCGCCGCCGACGTGTACATCACCGCCGACCTCCGGCACCACCCCGCCTCCGAGGCGCGCGAGCAGGCCCGGCTCGGCGGCGCCGGTCCCGCGCTGCTCGACGTCTCACATTGGGCCAGTGAATGGTTGTGGCTTGAGACCGCGGCCGGGCAATTGCGCGAAGCTCTTCCCGGCATGCGCGTCTCCGTCAGCGAGCTCCGCACGGATCCGTGGGACTTTGCCGTCATCCAGTAGCCGGCCGGCTCCCTCAACCCGTTCCCACTCAACACTCGTAAAGGTCAGGACATTGTGAAGGCATCCCCAGCACAGCAGAAGGAGCTTCTTCGGCTCCAGGCGCTCGACACCAGGCTCCAGCAGACGCAGCACCAGACGAAGGCGCTGCCCCAGCACGCCGAACTCGCCGCGCTCGGCACCGAGGCCGAGAAGACACGGACGACCCTGACGGCGCGCACCGGCGAACTCGAGGATGTGCGGATCGAGCTGGGCCGGATCGAGTCCGATGTCGATGTGGTGGAGAAGCGCATCGCCCGGGACACCGAGCGCGTCGAGCACACATCGTCGGTCAAAGACGTCCAGGCGCTCGAGACCGAACTGGCCGCCCTGCGGAAGCGGCACACCGACCTCGAGGAAATCGAACTGGCTGTGATGGAACGCCTCGAAGAGCGCGAAGCCGCCGTCGCCGAGGTGGAAACCGTCCGCGACGCCCTCGCGGACCGGATCAGCGAGGCGGAGAAGGCCAGGGACATCCGGCTCGCCGAACTGAACCGCGAGCTGGGCGACCTCGCCAGGGACCGCGAGACGATCGCGGCGACCCTGACCGAAGAACTTCGCGCACTCTACGAGAAGCGGCGGGTGGTTGGCCGGGGCAACGCCGCGGCCCTGCTCCGGGCGCGCACCTGCAGCGGCTGCACGATGACGCTCACCGGCAGCGACCTGGAGAGCGTGCGTTCCGCCGACGCCGACGAAGTCGTCTTCTGCCCCGATTGCGGGGCCATCCTGGTGCGCACGGAGGAATCCGGCATCTAGTGGGCCGGTCATTCATCGTCGAGGCGGACGGCGGGTCTCGCGGGAACCCGGGGCGCGCCGGCAGCGGATCGCTCGTCATCGACGCTGAGACCGGCGAGATTCTTGCCGAAATCGGGACCTGGGTCGGCATCGCCACGAACAACGTCGCCGAGTACCGCGGAATGGTCGAAGGCCTCCGCCGCGCACTCGAGCTCGATCCGACGGCGGGCATCCTCGTGCGCATGGACTCCCAGCTCGTCGTCGAACAGATGTCCGGCCGCTGGAAGATCAAACATCCCGACATGCGGGAGTTGGCGGCCGAGGCACGGGAACTGATCGGCCACCGGCCGGTCACCTTCGAGTGGATTCCGCGCGCCGAGAATGCCCGCGCGGATGCGCTGGCCAACCGGGCCATGGACATGGGACACAGCTTCGGGCTGTAGGATTTGACCTGAATGGGTCGGCAAGACGGTCGCGTCATTCGGTGCTTTTCGGAGCAGCGGATGCCGAGGAACGTCCGGGCTCCACAGAGCAGGGCGGTGGGTAACACCCACCCGGGGCAACCCGCGAGACAGTGCCACAGAAAGTAAACCGCCACCGGCCTCGGCTGGGGGTAAGGGTGAAACGGTGGTGTAAGAGACCACCAGAGGCCAGGGTGACCTGGTCGGCTCGGTAAACCTCGTCCGGAGCAAGGTCGAACAGGAAACGCTAAGGCTGCTCGCCGAGTTTCCGGGTAGACCGCTAGAGGGCTGCGGCAACGCAGTCCCAAGATAGATGGCCGTCCAGGGTGCTTTGGCACCGGGACAGAACCCGGCGTACCAGCCGGCCCATTCCCTCCCCGCAGCGCCCGGTCGTCGGCCTCGGCCCCCGGGGTCAGGGCGCGGCCGGCCCGGGTCGCACCGGACGGTTCTCCGCGGCGGCCGCGACGACCTCCGCGATCCGTTTCTCGCGCGTCACCGGGCGTTTGGCGCTCGCGACCCAGTACAGGAGTTGCTTGCGCGTCGACGGCGGAAGCGCCGCAAACCCGTGCTCGGCACCGGGTTTGCCGGCGAGGACCGCGGCGAGGTCGGCCGGGGCAACGAGTGTCTCCACCTCGTCCAGGATCGTCCATGATCCGTCGGCCTTCGCGGCCGCCACGGCCGCCAATCCCGCGGGAGCCAGCAAGCCCTGCTCGGCGAGCCGAGCGACGCGTTCCTTGTTGCTCTGCGCCCACACGCTGCCGGGCCTCCGCGGGGTCATGAGCTGCTTGAAGCGGGCCTCGTCCAGGCGATTCACCACGCTGTCGATCCAGCCGAAACACACGGCCTCCTCCACCGCAGCCTGGTAGGTCAGCGTGGTGACCGTGTTCCCCTTCTTACCCACGGCCAGCCACACGCCGGGGGAGTCGGCATGGTTGGCCTCCAGCCAGGCCCGCCACTGCCGACGGTCCGCCGGTTCGATGAAAGAAAGGTCAGCGAGCGGCGTCATGCGGCGAGCCTCCTCACACACGATAGGTCCACGGCGGGAGCCTACCCGGGCGCGGGTTCAGACGCCGGCGAACCCGATCGCCAGTGCCGCCGCGCCCAGGATGCCGGCGTTGTTGCGGTGCACGGCGGGCACGATCGGGGTCGACAGGCTCAGCAGCGGCAGGAACTCCTGGTGGTGCTTGGACACGCCGCCGCCGACGATGAACAGGTCGGGGGTGAAGAGCTTCTCGAGCGTCGAGTAGTACTTCTGCAGGCGGCCGGCCCACTTCGCCCAGCTCAGGTTCTCCCGTTCCTTGACCGAGTAGGCCGCGCGGGTCTCGTAATCGTGCCCGTCGATCTCGAGGTGGCCGAGCTCGGTGTTCGGCACGAGCAGGCCATCGTTGAGCAGCGCGGTGCCGATGCCGGTGCCGAGCGTGGTCAGGAGCACGACGCCCGGCACATTGCGGGCGGCGCCGAACTGCGCCTCGGCATAGCCGGCGGCATCCGCGTCGTTCACGAAGTGGATCGGGCGGCCGAGGCCGTCCTCGAAGAGCTGCTCGGCCGCCAGGCCGATCCATTTCTCGGACACGTTTGCGGCCGACATGGTCCGGCCGTGCTTGACCACGGCGGGGAAGCAGACGCCGATCGGAAGGTCGGCACCCCCCGCCGAGCCCGTCGACACCATGCCCAGGAGCTGGCGGGTGGTTTCGACGATGTCCCGTGGGCTCCCGCCCTTCGGCGTCGCGAGCTTGACTCGATCGGAGAGCAGCGCACCGGTCGAGAGGTCGACCACAGCCCCCTTGATGCCGGTGCCGCCGATGTCGATCCCGATGGCCGTGGTAGAACTCATAAGGAAAACCTACCCGCTACGGCAGGGTGAGGATATCGGCTCCGCGCTCCGTGACCACGAGGGTGTGCTCGAACTGGGCCGTCATGCTCCGATCCCTCGTCGTCACGGTCCAGTCGTCCGACCACATGTCCCACTGGTGCGTGCCCAGGGTGAGCATCGGCTCGATCGTGAACACCATGCCGACCTCCATCACTGTGTCGTAGAGCGGGGCCGAGTCGTAGTGGGGGATGATCAGCCCGGAGTGGAACGCCTCGCCGACACCGTGGCCGGTGAAATCGCGCACGACTCCGTAGTTGAAGCGTTTGGCGTAGGACTCGATCGCCCGGCCGATCACGTTGACCCGGCGCCCGGGCGCCACGGCTTTGATCCCCCTCGCGAGGGCCTCCCGGGTTCGCTCGACAAGGAGGGTGACCTCCTCGGTCGCCTCACCGACGATGAACGTGACATTGCTGTCGCCGTGCACACCGTTCTTGAACGCGGTGATGTCGATGTTCACGAGGTCGCCGTTCTCCAGCACGGTGTCGTCGGGGATGCCATGGCAGATCACTTCGTTCACCGAGCTGCACAGGGACTTGGGGTAGCCCCGGTAGCCGAGCGTCGACGGGTAGGCATCGTTGGCGACCAGGAAGTCGTGGCCGACGGCGTCGAGCTCCTCCGTGGTCGCTCCGGGCCGGACGGCCCGGCCGACGGCCTGGATGGCCTGGGCGGCGATCCGGCCGGATTCGCGGATCAGTTCGATCTTCTCGGGCGAGTAGACGTCCGAGCCCTCGAAACGGGAGGGGGCTTCCTTGCCGACGTACTCGGGGCGGGCGATGCGGGAGGGGACCGGGCGGGTGGCCGAGACCGTTCCGGGGATGAGATGACCGACGGGATTCTTAGGCATAGGATCAATTATGACCGCTGATTCTGAACACCAGTTCTGGTACAACATGCGCACCGGCAAGGTCGAACAGGGCCCCCAGTCGCAGTCAATCGATCGGGTAGGTCCCTTCGCCACCGAGCTCGAGGCGAGTCACGCCCTGGAGAAGCTCCGGGCGAACAGCGCCAAATGGGCAGAGGACGACGCCCGGGACGAACGCTGACCGCGCCGCCGGCTCACTCGTAGCTGTGCTCGGGGGCCGGGTAGGCGCCTGAATCGACGTCGTCCTTGAACTGGTGCACGGCATCCGTCAGGACGGCGCGCAGGTTCGCGTACTGGCGCACGAAGCGGGGCACCCGGCCGTCGGTCATGCCGGCGAAGTCGGTCCAGACCATCAGCTGGCCGTCAACGTCGGGCCCGGCCCCGACCCCGATGGTAGGGATCTCGAGGCGCGCGGTCACCTGGGCGGCGACCGTCGCGGGCACCATTTCGAGGACAATCGCGAATGCGCCGGCGTCCTGCACGGCGAGAGCGTCCTCGATCAGCCGATCTGCTGCCTCGCCGCGGCCCTGGATGATGTGCCCGCCCAGGCCGTGCTCGCTCTGTGGGGTGAAGCCGATGTGGCCCATCACCGGGATACCGGAGGTGACGATCCGTTTGATCTGCTTGTGGCTGCGCACGCCGCCCTCGAGCTTGACCGCGTGGGCCTGGGCTTCCTTCATGAAGCGAACGGCGGTGTGCAGGGCCTCGGTCGCGCCGGTCTCGTAAGACCCGAACGGCATGTCCGCCACCACGAGTGCCCGTGTCACGGCTCGGGCCACGGCGCGGGTAAGGGGGATGAGTTCGTCGACGGTCACCGGGAGGGTCGTCTCGTAGCCGAACACGTTGTTTCCGGCCGAATCGCCCACGAGCAGGAAATCGATCCCCGCCTGGTCGAAGATCTGGGCCGTGAGCATGTCGTAGCTGGTGAGCCCGGTGATCGGGATCCCCTGCTGCTTCGCGGTGTGGAAATGGCGGGTGCGTACTCGCTTGGGACCGGGGGGAACGACCGCGAACGGGTTCTGCTCCGGGGCGGCGGCGGATGCGGCGGGGGCGGGTGACTCTGGCATGGCTCAAGTGTAGTCAGACCGTCATCGGCGGCTCCCCGGCCCGGTTTTCGCGATATCGGCGGCGCCAGACACTAGCCTAGGAGGGAACAAGAAAGGGCCAGAATGGACAAGCAGCGCGACTTCGTTCTTCGTACCATCGAGGAGCGGGGAATCAAGTTCGTCCGGCTGTGGTTCACCGACGTCGTCGGTACCCTCAAATCGGTCGCCATCGCCCCGGCCGAGGTCGAAGGGGCGTTCGCCGAGGGGCTCGGATTCGACGGGTCGGCCATCGAAGGCCTGACCCGGTCGTTCGAGGCCGATGTGCTCGCGCACCCCGACCCGACCACGTTCCAGATCCTGCCCTGGCGCGGCGAAGTGGACCCGACCGCACGCATGTTCTGCGACATCACGACCCCGGACGGCCAGCCGGCCGTGGCCGACCCGAGGAACGTGCTCAAACGCACCCTCGCGAAGGCGGCCGAGCGCGGCTTCACCTTCTACACGCACCCCGAGATCGAGTTCTACCTGCTCAAGTCGTCCAAGTACGGCAAGAACGGCCCGGTTCCCGTCGACTCGGCCGGATACTTCGACAACGTCCCCGGCGGCACGGCGCACGACTTCCGCCGCCGCTCGGTGCGGATGCTCGAAGACCTGGGCATCTCGGTCGAGTTCAGCCATCACGAGGCGGGCCCGGGCCAGAACGAGATCGACCTGCGCTACGCCGACGCGTTGACGACGGCGGACAACATCATGACCTTCCGGACCGTCATCAAGGAGGTGGCGATCGAGCAGGGCGTCTACGCGACGTTCATGCCCAAGCCCATGTCCGAGCATCCGGGTTCCGGGATGCACACGCACCTGTCACTGTTCGAAGGCGACACGAACGCCTTCTACGAGGCCGGGGCTCAGTACCAGCTCTCCAAAACCGGCCGCCAGTTCATCGCCGGCCTGCTCAAGCACGCGCCGGAGATCACCGCGGTCACGAACCAGTTCGTCAACTCCTACAAGAGGCTGTGGGGCGGCGACGAGGCCCCGAGCTTCGTCTGCTGGGGCCACAACAATCGCTCGGCGCTCATCCGCGTGCCCCTGTACAAGCCCAACAAGGGGCAGAGTGCGCGCGTCGAGTACCGGGCCATCGACTCCGCTGCAAACCCCTACCTCGCCTACTCGCTCATGCTCGCCGCCGGTCTCAAGGGCATCGAGGAGGGCTACGAGCTTCCCCCGGAGGCGGAGGACAACGTCTGGAGCCTGAGCGACACGGAGCGCCGTGCCCTCGGCTACCACCAGCTTCCCGCCAGCCTCGACCACGCCATCCAGTTCATGGAGGAGTCGGAGCTCGTCGCGGAAACGCTGGGCGAGCAGGTCTTCAACTATGTGCTGCTCAACAAGCGCCAGGAGTGGCGGGAGTACCGGTCCCAGGTCACCCCGTTCGAGCTGCGCAAGAACCTCGAGATGCTCTAGGCGGAGGCGGAGGAGCGGCTCGTCATGGCGCGGCCACAGTTGACCCTGACCGAGCTTGCCCGGGTGGGATTCGTCGAACTCGGCGTCGTCCGGGACCGGCTCGCGGAGGTCCTCTCCCTGGGCGGCCCGGATGGAGCCGAACTCCTGCCACTGCTCGGCAGCACGGCGAGCCCGGATGCCGCCCTCGGCGCCCTGCTGGCCCTCCTGCGCCAGGCGCCGGGGGAGGTGCGCGCCCTGCTCGAGCATCCGGACGCAACCCTCCGCCTGCTGCGGGTGATCGGGGCGTCGAGCGGCCTGGCCGACTTCTTCCTCCGGCACCCCGATGAACTCGGCATACTCGCGGAGGCCCGGACGTCCCTCCCGGGCCTCGACGAGTTGTCCGCCGACCTCCTCGATTCCGTCGGCGCCCGCGACGGCTTCGCCACCCTGGTCGAGGATGCGGGGTGGGTGGCTCTGCGCGTGCGCTACCGCAGGCGGCTCGCGGAGCTGGCGGCATTCGACCTGGAGCAGGAAGACCCGGTCGCGGGCGTCGACGGTGTGGCGCGCACCCTGGCCGACCTCGCGGCGGCGGCCCTGGAGGCGTCGCTGGCCGTCGCCCGCAGCATGTGCTCGGGTGCCGTTGCCGCCCACGGTATCTTCCCGGTCGAGCAGGTGCGTGCGACGCGCCTGGCGGTCATCGGTATGGGAAAGGCCGGGGCGAACGAACTGAACTACGTCAGCGACGTGGACGTGATCTTCGTCGCCGAGGGCGACGAGGCATCCGACCTCGACAGCGCGCGGGCGGTCGACATTGCCACCAGGCTGGCCATCCTGATGATGCGCGGCATTAATGAGTTCGCCGTCGAGCCGGAGCTCTGGGAGGTCGATCCGAACCTCCGGCCGGAGGGCAAGGACGGCGCCCTCGTTCGCTCGCTGGAGTCGCATCTGGCCTACTACGACCGGTGGGCGAAGAGCTGGGAGTTCCAGGCCCTGCTCAAGGCCAGGCCGCTTGCGGGCGACCACGACCTGGGCGCCCGGTACGTCGAGGCGGTCGGCCCGAAGGTGTGGACCAGCGCGAGCCGGGAGAACTTCGTCGAATCCGTCCAGCGGATGCGTGAGCGCGTGACGACGAATATTCCCGATGACGAAGTCGACGTGCAGCTCAAGCTCGGTCCCGGCGGTCTGCGCGACATCGAGTTCACCGTGCAGCTGCTCCAGCTGGTGCACGGCCAGGCCGACCCCGACGTGAGGCAGCCGGGAACCCTGCCCGCCCTGGTCGCCCTCGCGGAGGCGGGCTACGTCGGGCGCGCGGAGGCCGCCGAATTCGCGCAGGACTACCGCATGCTCAGGCTGATGGAACACCGGCTGCAGCTTGAGAAGCTGCGCCGCACCCACCTGGTGCCGCGCGATGAGGCCAGCCTGCGCATCCTGGCCCGCGCGACCGGGCTGGCCACGAGCGCCTCCCAACTGACGGCACGGTGGATGGACACCAAACAGCGCGTGCGCGGCCTGCACGAACGCCTGTTCTACCGCCCGCTGCTGTCCGCCGTCGCCGCGCTGCCGGCCGAGGGACGAGCCCTCACGAGCGCCCAGGCCGAGGCCAGGCTCGCCGCGATCGGCTTCCGCAACCCGAAGGGAGCCCTCGGCCACATCGCCGCGCTCACCGGCGGGGTGTCCCGCCGCGCGGCGATCCAGCGCCACCTGCTCCCGGTGATGCTGCAGTGGTTCTCGGAGGGCGCCGACCCCGACTACGGTCTGCTTGCCTTCCGGCGGCTGAGCGACAACCTGGGCTCGACGTACTGGTTCCTCCGCATGCTGCGGGACTCATCCGGCGCCGCACAGCGCCTGACCCACGTGCTGTCCGCGTCCCGGTTCGTCGGCGAGCTGCTCGAGAAGATCCCCGAGGCCGTCGCGTGGCTGGAACACGAAGACGATTTGCGGCCGCGACCGCTCGCTGCGTTGCAGGAGGAGGCGCGCGCCGTGCTCGCCAGGCATGAGAGCCCGGATGCCGCCGCGTCGATCCTGCGCACGGCCCGGCGCAGGGAGATGCTCCGGCTGGCGTTCTCGTCCGTCCTCGGCAAACTCACGATCGAGCAGCTCGCTGCCGGGCTGACCAACGTCAATGCCACCGTCATCCAGAGCGTGCTTGCCGCCATCCGCGGAACGGCACTGGGCGGCGCGGACGCAGCAGCCCCGCCGGACGGGATCGAATTCGCGGTCATCGGCATGGGGCGGTTCGGCGGCGCCGAACTGGGCTTCGGCTCGGATGCCGACGTCATGTATGTGTTCCGGGCGGGTACGCTGCAGGGCGAAGCCGCCCACGACCGCGCCAGGTTCATTGTGCTCGAAATCAACCGGCTCACCGAGGACAACCGCCTCCCGCTCGACCTGGACATCGGCCTGCGGCCGGAAGGCAAGAACGGCCCCGTGGCCCGCTCACTCGACTCCTACGAGGCGTACTACCGGCGCTGGTCTCTCACCTGGGAGGCTCAGGCGCTGCTGCGGGGCAGGGGAGTGGCGGGGGACCCGGCGCTGCTTCGCGACTTCGAGGCGGTGGCGGACTCGGTGCGTTATCCGGTCGCGATCGCCGAGCAGGAGGTGCGCGAGGTCAAGCGCATCAAGGCGCGGGTCGAGAACGAACGCCTTCCCCAGGCGGCGGATCCGAACCGGCACCTCAAGCTCGGCCGGGGCTCGCTGAGCGACGTGGAGTGGTTCGTTCAGCTGCTCCAGTTGCAGCACGCAGCGGCCGTGCCCGGCCTGCGCACGACATCGACCCTGAGCGCGCTCCAGGCTGCCGTCGACGCCGACCTGGTCGCCGAGGCGGACGCGGCTACGCTCCGTGCCGCGTGGGAATTCGCCTCGCGCGCCCGCTCGGCCATCACCCTCTGGACGAACCGCACCTCGGATGTGCTCCCCACCGACCGCGTTCAACTCGAGGGCATCGCCCGGATGATGGAGTATCCGCCGGGCTCCGCAAACGCGCTCGAGGAGGAATACCTCGCCGTCACCCGCCGGGCGCGCGCCGTGTTCGAGCGGCTCTTCTACGGCCCGGTGGAGCGCGCCGGGCCCGCCACCGGCTGACCCGCACGCCAGCCCGCGCAACGCGGCGGGGCCGCACCTCCGAAGAGATGCGGCCCCGGCGGGAACGCGTGGCGACGTCGTCAGACGCCGTAGTAGAGCTCGAACTCGAACGGGTGCGGACGCTGCGCGAGCGGCTTGATCTCGTTCTCGCGCTTGTAGCTGATCCAGGTCTCGATCAGTTCGGGCGTGAACACGTTTCCGGCGAGCAGGAAGTCGTGGTCGGCCTCGAGCGCGTCCAGCGCGGCCTCGAGCGACGCGGGAAGCTGGGGGATGCTCTTGGCTTCTTCGGGCGGGAGCTCGTACAGGTCCTTGTCGACGGGCTCGTGCGGCTCGATGCGGTTCTTGATCCCGTCGAGGCCGGCCATCAGCTGCGCAGCGAAGGCGAGGTACGGGTTGCTCGCGCCGTCCGGAACGCGGAACTCGATGCGTTTTGCCTTCGGGTTCGTGCCGGTGATCGGAATCCGGATGCACGCGGAGCGGTTACCGGCCGAGTAGACCAGGTTGACGGGAGCTTCGAAACCGGGGACCAGGCGACGGAACGAGTTCACGCTCGGGTTGGTGAACGCGAGGACCGCGGGGGCATGCTTGAGCAGCCCGCCGATGTACCAGCGGGCGAGGTCGGAGAGACCGCCGTAGCCGGCCTCGTCGTAGAACAGCGGCTGGCCGTCGGCCCAGAGGGACTGGTGCGTGTGCATCCCGGAGCCGTTGTCGCCGAACAGGGGCTTCGGCATGAAGGTGGCGGTCTTGCCCCAGTCGTGCGCGGTGTTCTTGACGATGTACTTGAACTTCAGGATGTCGTCGGCCGCGTGCACCATGGTGTCGAAGCGGTAGTTGATCTCGCCCTGGCCGCCCGTGCCCACCTCGTGGTGGCTGCGCTCGAGGATGAGGCCGGCGTCGATCAGTTTGAGGCAGATGTCGTCGCGCAGGTCGGCGTGCTGGTCGACCGGGCTGACCGGGAAGTAGCCGCCCTTGAACGGGGTCTTGTTGGCGAGGTTTCCGCCCTCTTCCTGCTTGCCGGAGTTCCAAGCGCCCTCGCTGGAGTCGACGGAGTAGAAGCTGGAGTGCTGGTTCACTTCGTAGCGCACGTCGTCGAAGATGTAGAACTCGGCCTCGGGAGCGAAGAACGCGGTGTCGGCGATGCCGGTGGAGGCCAGGTACTTCTCGGCCTTCTTGGCGACCTGGCGCGGGTCCTTCGAGTAGATCTCGCCGTTGCGCGGGTTATAGATGTCGAAGAGCATGATGAGGGTGCGCTCGGCGCGGAAAGCGTCGATGTAGGCGGTGGTGACGTCGGGGATGAGCTGCATGTCCGACTCGTGGATCGACGCGAAACCGCGGATCGACGAACCATCGAACATCTGGCCGACCGTGAAGAAGTCTTCATCCACCGTCGATGCCGGGATGTTGAAGTGCTGCTGCACACCGGGCAGGTCGGTGAAGCGGATGTCAAGGAACTTGACGTCCGTTTCCTTGATGAATTTGAGCACTTCTGAGGAATCGCGGAACATGCGGATTAACTCCAATGGGCGTGGATCTGGGACAGAGGTCGGTCGGTACGACTTCCCCGAGATTAGTCTGGCGGCGTTACCCGAGGGTGACGCTTATGTTTCACACATGTTACGCCGGAGCCAGCTCGGTAGACTGATCGAGTGCCGGAACCGAGATCGAAATCCATTCCCTTTGGCCAGCTCGCACCGAGCACATGGCCGGGCGAGCGGCTTGGTCTTCCCCGATCCGGGCCCCGATCGGTGGCCCGCGCCGGGCGACGGATCGCTGCCCTCGCGATCGACTGGGCGCTGGCCTATGCGGCATCGGCCCTGTTCTTCTCCCGGGACGGTTTCGTGAACGGCATCGCGACCACGGCCATCTTCGTCGCGTTGCAGATCGTGTTCATTCCGACGATCGGCGGTAGCATCGGACACCGCCTGGTCGGGCTGTACGTCGTGCCGCTCACCGGCGGCTGGGTGGGGCCCTGGCGGCCGATCGTGCGCTCGATCCTGCTCGGCCTGGTCATTCCGGCGCTCGTCTGGGACTCAGACCAGCGCGGCTTCCACGACAAGGTAGCCGGAACCGTTCTCGTCCGAGGCTGACCTCGAGTCGTCGGAACGTCGAGCCTGGTCCGGGCCTGCACCAGCGTGGGTCCGGGCATGAAAACGCCCGGCCCGACGGGCCGGGCGTTCCGGTTCGGCTGCGGCTACGCGCGCTTCGGGCGCGCCTTCGCCGGGTCGACGCCCTTGGGGATGGGCAGCTTCCTGGCCATGGAGTTCAAACGGTTGTTGACGGCCAGAACTTCAGCCTTCGTGAGCGTCGGTTTGATCTTTGTCAGGCGGCGCGCCAGTTTGTGCAGGGGGACCGCGTCCTCGTCCGGACCGACCGAAATGACGGTGACGGCGATGCTGCCGCCGAGCCGGGACACCATGCGGCGCTCGTCGTCCAGCATGCGCGCGGTGCGGGTGCGAGGTCCCTCGCTGATCAGCACGACACCGCCGCGGCCGACGGCGCGGTAGATGGCGTCCTGGGTCTTGCCGTTCACGGCGACCGGCATTTCGCTGCCGACCCAGCCGCGCTTGAGCGAACTGCGAAGCACCGCGCCGACGGCTCCCGGCTGGCCCTCGATCTGGGAGTACGCGGCCTTCTCGGCACGGCGACCGAGGATGATCATCATCGCGAGCACGCCGCCGAGCACGCCGGCGACGGCCCACAGGGCGATGGTCCAGCCGCCGCCCGAGGTGAGCAGGGCGAATCCGATGCTCACCACGACGGGGATCAGGAAGCCCAGGATCATGAACAGGACGATGTTCGAGTCGTAGCGCCTCGTCATCTGGAAGACCTGCCACATTTGCTTTATGCGGCCGGGTTCTTTCGGGGGACGGGGGGTCTTGTCCTTGCTGCGTGCCATGAGTCTAAGACTACCCAGTCAGCCGAATACCGCGTGACCGAAAAGGGCTCACGACACGGCCTGCGCGAAGCCGAGCGTGGCATCCGCAAGATGCCGCAGATGGTCGGGCACGTCGCGGCCGCTCTTCTGCATGGATTGGGCCCACAGGCGGCCGGCCCGGTAGGACGACCGCACGAGCGGCCCGGACAGCACGCCGAGGAATCCGATCGCCTCGGCTTCCTCCTTGAGCTCGACGAACTCCTCCGGCTTCACCCAGCGCGCCACCGGCAGGTGGCGGGCGCTGGGGCGCAGGTACTGGGTGATTGTGATGATGTCGGTGCCGGCATCGTGGAGGTCCTGGAGGGCCTGGCTGACCTCCGCCCGCTCCTCGCCCATGCCGAGGATCAGGTTCGACTTGGTGATCAGGCCGGCGTTCCGCCCCTGCGTGAGCACGTCGAGGGACCGGTCATACCGGAATGCCGGGCGGACGCGCTTGAAGATGCGCGGCACGGTCTCGACGTTATGCGCGAACACCTCGGGCCGGGCCGAGAAGACCTCGCCGAGGTGGTCCGGATTGCCGGAGAAGTCCGGCACCAGGATTTCCACGCCCGTGCCCGGGCTCTGCCGGTGGATTTCGCGGATCGTTTCGGCGTAGATCCACGAGCCCTCGTCGGGCTGGTCGTCGCGGGCCACGCCGGTGACGGTGGCGTACCGCAGCTGCATCTTGACGACGGATTCCGCGACGCGGCGCGGTTCGTCGCGGTCGTAGTCGGCCGGTTTGCCGGTGTCGATCATGCAGAAGTCGCAGCGTCTGGTGCACTGCGAGCCGCCGATCAGGAATGTCGCCTCGCGGTCTTCCCAGCACTCGTAGATGTTCGGGCAGCCCGCCTCCTGGCAGACCGTGTGCAGGTCCTCGCTCTTCACAAGGCTCTGCATCTTCTGGTATTCGGGCCCCATTTTGGCCTTGATCTTGATCCACTCGGGCTTGCGCTCGATCGGTGTCTCGGCGTTGCGGATCTCCAGGCGGAGCATCTTCCGGCCGTCGGGTGCGGCGCTCACGCGGTCACCGCCACGTCGCTCGTCACGATGTCCATCACGTTGCTCATCGCGTCGTTTTGGAATCGGGCGCGGACGGGTTCGATGAGTTCGGACGTGTCCACCTCGCGGCCGAGCACGCGCGACATGGTCGTCACGCCGGCATCCTTGATCCCGCAGGGGACGATCCGGCTGTACGGTTCGAGCGAATTGCTGCAATTGAGGGCGAAGCCGTGCATGGTCACGCCTTCGGCAACCCGGATGCCGATGGCCGCGATCTTGTCTTCCCGGCCGGCCGGGCCGACCCAGACCCCCGAGCGGCCGGGGACGCGGACTCCCTCGATGCCGAAGCCGGCGAGCACGTCGATGAGGATCCCCTCGAGGCCGCGCACGTAGCCGACGACGTCGACGGGCTCGGCGAGGTGCAGAATCGGATACCCGACCAGCTGTCCCGGCCCGTGCCAGGTGATCTTGCCGCCCCGGTCCACATCGATGACCGGCGTTCCGTCGGTGGGACGGTCCTCCGGATTGGTGCGTTTGCCGGCGGTGTACACGGCGGGGTGTTCCAGCAGGATGACGGTGTCGGGTCTCTCACCGGAGACGACCGAACGGTGGACTGCGCGTTGGAGCTCAAGGCCCTCAACATACGGCACGGAGTTGGCGCTTAGCCCCGCGACGACAAAGTCGAGCATGGGGTCCAGTCTAGGGTCTGGGCCCCTCCTCCACCGTCGATGGCCGAAGCGTCGTCCCCCGGAGTCCGTGGTGGAGACCGGCGCTCACCGCCCCGGCGCGACACTGGCCTGGTGGGAAGACGCGCACACCGGGCTGCGGCGCCGGGGGACACCCCGGGCACGCAGCCCGACGACCCGGTCGGCGGCGGTCCCGGTGAGTTCCCGCACGTGTCGATGATCGCCGGCTACCGGGTGGTGCGCCGCCTCGGGTCGGGCCGACGGGCCGTCGTCTACCTCGGGCATGCCGGCCCGGGCGCGGGGCGGCCCACGGGCGAGGGAGCCGGCCGTGCGGTCGTCGTGGCGCTGAAGGTCTTCGGCCCGGAGGCGGATCCTGCGTCGGTCGAACGTGAGATCCGTGCGCTGTCGCGGTGTCCCGCGGGGCTGTTGCCCGCGCTGCTGGACGTTGCGACCCTTCCCGACGGACGGGTCTGCCTGGTGCTGGAACGCCTGGCCGGGACGTCCCTCAGCCGGCACCTGGCCTGCGTCGACACGATCGGGCCGGGGGAGGCCGTCACAATCCTCGCCCCGGTCGTCACGGCACTCTCGGCGCTGCATGCGGCCGGCTACGCGCATGATGGCCTCAGCCAGGCCTCGGTGCTCTTCGACGCGAGCGGACGCCCGGTCCTCGCCGGACTCGGCGGCCTCCGCGACCTGCCGCCGGCCGGAAGACCGCGGATCCCGGCGCTCCGCGCCAATTACCTGCGGCTGGGCATACTGGTTCGTGGGGTGTTCGACTGTCTCGACGCCGAGGATCCAGCCTCGCCTGCGGCCGGGCAGCTGGCTTCGTGGTTCGAGGACGCGGCTCGCGCGGCGCCGTTCCAGCCGTGCCTCGACGGTTTGGAGCGCCGCCTCTTCGACTGGGCCGCGGCGACGCCCGTGCGCCGGCCGGGCCTGGGCGAGGCGCGGCCGGGCCGGGGGCCTGGGGTTTGGCCGGGGGTCG
>NZ_SOHC01000077.1:0-57626 GCF_004403955.1 Cryobacterium sp. TMT1-2-1 | reverse complement strand
CGGGCGGCTCGTCGCCGGTCAGGGTCACCGCGCTCGAGAGCGGTTCCCGGAAGGCCAGGTTCAGCTGCACCGGGCCAGGGCCGGCCGGCCGGATCCCGGTCGACGTGATGCCGGTCGATTTGATGCCGGCCGCCGCCGCCAGCGCCCGCCGGGCGAGGGCGAGGGCGCCGCGCTGCTCGCCGGAGCCGCCGACCGGGGCGGGCTCGTCGACGCTGAGCCGCACGGCCCCGCCGAACAGGCCCGGCTGCACCGTGGTCTGGTTCGACCCGATGCCGCGCAGTTCATCGGGCCGGTCGGCGGTGAGCAGGATCATCGGGACGCCGGAATGGTGGGCTTCGAGCACGGCGGGGTGCAGGTTCGCGACGGCCGTCCCGGAGGTGGTGATCACGAGCGCCGGGACGCCGGTTTCGACGGCCATGCCCAGCGCGAGGAATCCGGCTCCGCGTTCGTCCAGGCGCACATGCAGGCGGATCCGCCCGATCCGTTCGAGTTCGGCGCAGGCGAGGGCGAGGGCCTGCGAACGCGACCCCGGGCAGAGCACCACATCGCGCACGCCGAGGCGCACGAATTCGCCAAGCAGCGCGACGCTGAAGGCTGTCGCCGGGCTGTCGCCCGGGGCGGATTCAGCCACCGCGGATTCGGGCACCGACGGGCTCAGACGTCCCGGCGGTCGGGCTGTTCACCCTCACCCGGATCGGGCTGCTGAGGGTTGAAGCCGGGGGCTCCGCCCGGCCCGGGGGTCCCACCGGTGCGGGGGTCGGGCTTGTCGAGGTCGGCCAGTTCCTGCTCCATCTGCCGGATTCGCTCCTGCTGCTGGCTCTCTCGCTTGAGGCCCTGGAGGAACTCCGGGTCGTCGTCGGGGGCGAGCGAACGGGTCGTTCGACCACCGGCGCCGCCCGCGCGGCCTCGACCGACGAACAGCCAGAGCAGGGGGCCGATCACCGGCACGAGGACCAGCACGAAGATCCAGACCCAGCGGGGAAGCCCGCGGATGCGGTTGCGATCGGCGAGGGCACAGTCCACGAGCGTGTAGACGGTGAGTATGACAACAACCAGTCCGAGACCGATCAGCAGCTTGGGCATACCTGATTGTAGGCCGCGCGGCCGAGAGTACGGTGAGCGCCCGCACAGCCGCCCGGTTCTAAGCTGGAGGGATGAAGGCCGTTCCCGCTTGGTTGTCCTATTCGCTCCTGCGCGTGCTGATGTTCGCGGTCCCGCTCGGGGTTCTGCTTGCGCTGCGGATCGAGTGGTGGCTCGCCGCGCTCGTTGCCGCGGTGATCGGGCTGTGCCTCTCGTACATCTTCCTGCGCACGCCCCGGGAGAACGTCGCCCGCGACCTGTATGCGGCCAGGCACCCCGCGTCGGAGCCGGTTCACCCGGACGCCGAGTCGGAAGACGCGGTGCTCGACCGCCTCGACCGCGCCCGGGACGAGCAGGCCGGACGCGAAGGCTAGAGCGCGAAAGCGAGCCCGAGCAGCACCCCGTAGCCCAGCGCGGCCAGGCTGGTGAGCTGCAGGGCCAGGATCAACTCCCGTGACGTCTTCGCCGTCACGGTGATCAGACAGGCCGGCAGCGCCAGCAGGAGCACGAAGAACGTGAAGTACGCCAGCGGGTAGAAGATCGTGAAGAACAGCGCGATCCCGAACGGCGCGAGCAGGAAGACGCAGAAGACGACGCGGGAGGCCACGTTGCCGATCAGGACCGCGAGCGTGCGCTTGCCCGCCTTCTTGTCGGTCTCGCGGTCGCGCAGGTTGTTGACCATGAGCACCGCGCAGGCGACCAGACCGATGCCGACCGCGCCCAGCCAGCTTTCGGTGTTGACCGTCCCCGCCTGGACGTAGGTCGTTCCGAGCGTGGCCACCAGCCCGAAGAAGACGAAGACGAACAGTTCGCCCAGGCCGAAGTACCCGTACGGCTTCTTGCCCCCGGTATAGAGCCAGGCCGCCCCGATGGCCGCGGCGCCGACGAGGAGCAGCCACCACTGCTGGGTCATCACCACGAGGGCGAGCCCGGCCAGGGCCGCGAGGGCGAAGAACGCCAGCGCCACGCTCAAGACCGCGGCGGGTCTCGCCGCCCCGGACCCGGTCAGCCGGGCCGGACCGACCCGGTGGGCATCCGTGCCGCGCACGCCATCCGAGTAGTCGTTGGCGTAGTTCACACCGATCTGCAGGCACAGGGCAACCACGAGGGCGAGCAGCGCCCGCTCCGGGTGGAAGACCCCGGGGCCGGTGGCGACGATCGCCGCGCCGGTGCCGAGGGCGACCGGGGCGATCGCGAGCGGGAGGGTGCGCAGCCTGGCCCCGGAAACCCAGTCGGCCGCCGTGGCCGGTTTGACCTTCGCCGGGCCCTTGCGCGGCGGGCCGCTCTTCGGCGCGCCGCTCCTGGCCGCACCATTCCCGGCCGCACCGCTCGCCTGGGCGAGTCGTTCGGCGGGATTCAACCGCTGCATTTTGGGCCTGACCGGCCGCGCTCCGTGTGCCACGCACTCATGCTACTGGGCCGGGCTACCGGGGGCCGAGGCGAGCAGCCGGCGCAACGCCTGCCGGTCCGGCTTGCCCGAGGCCAGCACCGGGATCGCCGGCACCGCCACGACCCGTGCCGGCCTCGCCGCCTTGCCGAGCAACGATGCCGCAGCCTCACGGATCTGCGCCAGCTCGGCCGGCCGGACATGCCCGTCCGACGCCGCGGCGAGCACGACGACGGGGACCTGGCCCCACTCCGCGTCGTCGGCGTCGAGGACGACAGCCTCGGCGAGGCCGGGGAGCGTGCGCACGACCCGTTCGACCGCGTCGAGCGACACCTTTTCGCCGCCGGAGATGATGACGTTGTCCGCGCGGCCGAAGACGCGCACGAGGCCGGTCCGGGCATCCACGGAACCGAGGTCGCCGGTGCGGTACCAGCGCACCCCGTGCTCGCTGACGAAGCGCTCCGCGGTCAGCGCCGCGTCACCGAGGTACCCCTCGGCCAGCACGGCGCCGGTGATCTCGAGTTGCCCGTCGACGACCCGGACCATCGTGTCGCCGATGGGGACCCCGTCGTACACGCAGCCTCCGGCGGTCTCCGACGAGCCGTAGCTGCGCACGACCCGCAGGTCCAGTTCGGCCGCGCGGCGGAGCAGCTCCGGCGGGACCGCCTGGCCGCCGACGAGGATGGCGGTGAAGCGCCGGAGCACGGCCAGGCTGGGGCGGTCCAGGGCCGCGGCATCCATCAGCCGGGCCAGTTGCACGGGCACGAGGGAGGTGAACCGGAGGGGCTCGCCGAGCCGCCCCGCGAGCCGGATGAAGGCGGCCGGGTCGAAACCGCCCGGCGGCAGGACGAGCGGTGTGGTCTGGGCCGCGATCGAGCGCACCAGCACCTGCACCCCCGCGATGTAGTGGCCGGGCAGGGCGAGCAGCCATTGGCCCGGGCCGCCGAGGGCCACGTTCGACGCCGCGGCTCCGGCCAGCAGAGCGTCCGTGCTGAGCATCACCCGTTTCGGGGCGCCGGTCGAGCCGGACGTTTCGATCACCACGGCGACCCGGCGCGGCACGGTTCCGCTCGGCCGGGCGCCCGCGCTCCCGGGGACCGGCATCACGGCGTCGCCCTCCCCGGTGAGCGCCGACCGCAGCAGGGCCAGCAGCCTGGTGGTGTTGTCCGCCGGAACAACGATCAGCGCCCTGGTCATGCGCGCCTAGAACTGCCAGGGGTAGGGACCCCAGTCCGGCTCGCGCTTCTCGAGGAAGGCGTCGCGGCCCTCGACCGCTTCGTCCGTCCCGTAGGCCAGGCGGGTGGCCTCACCGGCGAACACCTGCTGGCCGACCAGGCCGTCGTCGACGGCATTGAACGCGAACTTGAGCATCCGGATGGCGGTGGGTGACTTGGTCAGGATTTCGCGGGCCCAGTCGAGGGCTTCCGCCTCCAGGTCCGAGTGCGGCACGACGGCGTTCACGGCGCCCATCTCGAGCGCGCGCTGCGCGGAGTATTCGCGGGCGAGGAAGAAGACCTCCCTGGCCGCCTTCTGGCCGACCTGGCGGGCGAAGTAGGCGCTGCCGTAGCCGGCGTCGAAGGAGCCCACGTCGGCATCCGTCTGCTTGAACTTGCCGTGCTCCGCGCTGGCGATGCTGAGGTCGCAGACGACGTGCAGGGAATGCCCGCCGCCGGCGGCCCAGCCGGGAATGACCGCGATGACGACCTTGGGCATGAAACGGATGAGGCGCTGCACCTCGAGGATGTGCAGCCGCCCGCCGCGCGCGGCATCGATCCCCGACGCCGTCTCGCCGTCGGCGTACTTGTAGCCGTCGCGGCCGCGGATGCGCTGGTCTCCCCCCGAGCAGAATGCCCAGCCGCCGTCTTTCGGGCTGGGTCCGTTCCCGGTCAGCAGCACGACCCCGATGCGCGGGTTCGTGCGTGCGTCCTCGAGCGCCGCGTGGAGTTCGTCGACGGTGCGCGGGCGGAAGGCGTTGCGCACCTCGGGCCGATTGAACGCCACGCGGGCGATCCGGCCGGTCACGTCGTGGTGGTAGGTCACGTCCGTGAGGGTGTCGAAGCCGGCGACATCCCGCCACTGGCCTGGGTCAAAGATTTCGGACACCTGTTCGGTCATGCAGCAAGACTACGCGGGGCTCCGGTCCTCGTCGGCGGTCCCCCATTCGGAGGACAAAGATTGGCCGCTCGGCGCGGGAATGTCAACCCCCTTGAGCGCCATTCCCGCGCGTTATCTACTTGTGTCCTTGGTACGACCCGGAGGTGTCATGAATAACGTCGCAGATGACGGTATGAACCGTCTCGAAGTCCGAATTACCGAACTCTCACCCACAGAATGGCGCATCTGCGACCGGTCGATTGCCGGCGGGGAGGCGTCGGCGGTGCTGGGATTCATCCAGCAGGTCGAGGGCGCCTTCGAAGTCACTCACCTGGGGCTTCTCCGTGAGAGAACCTATTACGCGTCATTCGAACGAGCGGCCGCGAGCTTCGCCGGACGGGTGGTGATGTCATGACGATCACCGCGCATTCCGCCCCGTCGAGCGCTCGTTACGGCCGGGCCTCCACCGACGCCTTCGGCGACTACCTCCGCCGGATCGGCAAGGGCGCCCTGCTCACCGCAGAAGACGAGGTGAACCTCGCCCGACGGATCGAAGTGGGCCTGTTCGCCGAGGAGAAACTCCTCAAGGGAAACATCGATGACCCGGACCTCGAACGCGAACTAGCGTGGCTCGTGCACGACGGATGCCGTTCGAAGAACCACTTCATCGAAGCGAACCTGCGCCTGGTCGTGAGCATCGCGAAGCACTACTCCGGCCGCGGAGTGCCGATCATGGACCTGGTCCAGGACGGGAACATCGGGCTCGTTCGGGCGGTCGAGAAGTTCGACTTCATGACCGGGTACAAGTTCTCGACCTACGCCACCTGGTGGATCCGCCAGGCCATCCACCGCGGCATGGCGGACAAGTCCCGGATGATCCGGATCCCGGTGCACACCGCGGAGAAGCTGAACAAGATCAAGCGGATTCGCCGCGACCTGACGAGCACGCTCGACCGCGACCCCACCGTGCGCGAACTCGCCGAGGCCACCCAGATTCCGGCCCGCGATGTGGCTCGACTGCTGCAATACGACAACGAACCCATTTCCCTGCACGCTCCCGTCGGGGACGGCATCGGGGACATCTCCGAGTTGATCATCGACGACGACCTGCCCCAGCCGGATGAATACGCCACCATCGCCCTGCGGGCGGCGGACATCACGTTCTACCTGGACGCACTGCCACCCCGGGAACGCGCCATCCTCCAGGCCCGGTTCGGTCTCGACGGCGACGCCCCCAGAACCCTCGACCAGATCGCGCTGATCCAGGGCGTGACCCGGGAACGGGTCCGGCAGATCGAAAAGCGCGCACTGGCCCTCCTGCATGTGCCGCGCCTGGAGCGCTACCTGAGGGATTGAGTACCCCCCGAACTGAGCATGGTGGGCGCGCCTCGAACCGAGGTACTCTCACAAGACCGGGGAACGGGGAGCGGTGCAATGGGCAAGCTGACATACGATTCGACGCTCACGGCTGACTTTGACGATCGAATACTCGCGCACATCCAGGTCGTGATCGGCGCCAAGCTGCGCCGCGGAGAGTCCTTCTACTTCACGTGGCGGGACGACCCGCAGGGCGGCGGCGGCCGGAGCACCATCTGGCTGAATCCGGGCATCCCGATCGCCTACAAGTACTTCGGCGCCCGAACCCCGAGCCTCAACCGGGAATGGATCGAAGCGCTCATGTTCACCGCCAATTCCTCCGGTGGGCTGCAGATCGTTCCCGAGCCGCATCCGACGCCGACCACGCTGACGAAGGGGACGCCGTGAACCGGATCGACATCGTCTACGGGGGCCGGCCGTACTCCCTCGGCGGGCGCACCGTCGCGTCGGTCCAGGAAGAACTGGCCACGGCGCTGGCGGCGGGCCGGCCGTACTGGCTGCGCGTGAACAGCGGCGAAGGCCGCATCGAGGATGCCTACCTGCTGATTGCGCCCGGGATTTCCGTCGTCCTGGTCAACACGAAGCCGAACGGCAACGGCGCGGACGTCGGGCCCGAGCCGGACAACGCGTTCATGCGGGATGTTCTCTGACCTGACCGGGCCGAGGCTGACGGTCTCCGTCGCGCTCGAGTGCCAGACTGGGGGGATGCTGCCCTCACTGGACGAGTTGCTCGGTACCGCGCGCGTTGTCGCCCTGCCCCTGGTCACGCGGTTCCGGGGGCTGGAGAGCCGCGAGGCCCTGCTCCTGAAGGGCCCGCACGGCTGGACGGAGTTCTCGCCGTTCGCCGAATACGACGATGCCGAATCCGCGGCCTGGCTGCGGGCAGCCATCGATTTCGGCTGGCACGAAACGCCCGCGCTGCTGCGCACGAGCGTCCCGGTGAACGCCACGGTGCCCGCGGTCGAACCCGAGGCCGTGGCCGGGGTCCTGGCCCGCTTTCCCGGCTGCCGCACCGCGAAGGTCAAGGTCGCCGATCCGGGCCGCACCCTGGCCGAGGACGTGGCGCGGGTGCGCGCCGTGCGCGCGGCACTCGGGCCGGAGGGGCGCATCCGCGTCGACGCGAACGGGCTCTGGAATGTGGACGAGGCCGAGCACGCCATGCACGCCCTGGCCGGGTTCGACCTCGAGTATGTGGAGCAGCCCTGCGCGACCGTCGAGGAGCTGGCCGAGATCCGGGTCCGCACGCGGTACATGGGGGTGCCGATCGCCGCCGACGAGAGCGTGCGCCGCGCCGATGACCCGCTCGCGGTGGCCCGGGCCAATGCGGCGGACATCCTGGTGGTGAAGGCCCAGCCGCTCGGCGGCATCCGTGCGGCGCTGTCGATCACCCGCGAAGCCGGGCTGCCCGTCGTCGTCTCGAGCGCGCTGGACACCTCGATCGGGATCTCGATGGGCGCGCACCTCGCCGCTGCCATCCCCGACCTGTCGTTCGACTGCGGCCTCGGAACGGCCGCGCTGCTGGCCGCGGATGTCACGAACGAGCCGCTCATCCCGGTCCAGGGTCGCGTTGCCGTGCGCCGGGTCACTCCCGATCCGGCGCTGCTCGAGCGCCACGCGGCGGCCGCGGACCGTCGCGACTGGTGGCTGGACCGCCTGGCCCGCACCCACGCGCTCCTCGCTGGTTAGGCGATCTCGCAGCCCCCACCCGGCTCAACTGAGTTGCGGAGAAAGTACCTTCCCGAGCGAAATGAAGGTACTTTCTCCGCAACTCAGCGGCATCCTGATTGGGCTTGTGAGATCGTCTACAGGCCGGAGTAGGCGTGCAGGCCCTTGAAGAAGACGTTCACGATGCCGAAGTTGAACAAGACGGCGCTGAAACCGATGATCGCCAGCCACGCCGACCGGGAACCGCGCCATCCGCGGGTCGCCCTGGCGTGGATATACCCGGCGTAGATGGTCCAGATGATGAAGGTCCAGACCTCCTTGGTGTCCCAGCCCCAGTACCGGCCCCAGGCCTTCTCGGCCCAGATCGAGCCGGCCATCAGGGTGAAGGTCCAGAGGATGAACCCGATGATGTTGACCCGGTAGGCGAGGTTCTCCAGGGTCACCGAGGAGGGCAGCGTTGCGACGAAGCGCAGCCGGGCCGCCCGGGCGTCGGCCGCAAGGCTCTCCCGCTTGAACTGCAGCAGCTGGACGACGCTCAGGGCGAAGCCGAGAGCGAAGAAACCGGTGGCCAGCGAGGCGACGAACACGTGGATGACCAGCCACGCGGACTGGAGCGCCGGCGGCAGCGGCGCGACCTCGACGTAGAACGTGAGGGCCGCGACTCCGAGCAGGATGAGCACGAGGCCGGTGACGAAGGTGCCGAGGAAGCGCAGGTCGGCCCGGGTCAGCACGATCAGGAAGACCGTGACGATGAGGAGGGTTCCGGTCATCGCGAATTCGTACATGTTCGCCCACGGGACCCGGCCGGCGGCCAGGCCGCGCAGCACGTCGGCGGCCAGGTGCAGCGCCCAGGCGAGCACGGTCAGCGAGACGCCGACCCGGAGGCTGGACGAGCGGCCGTACGGCGTGGCCGCGTCGTTGGCGATGCGCGTGCTGATCCGGGTCAGGGTGGTTGTGCCCCCGGATGCCGCCCCGGCGGCGCCTCGGGCTTCGGGCGACGAAAGCTCGTCAGCCTGGACCGCGCCGACGGCGGAGGAGCGCCGGGCCAGGTCGATCGAGAAAGCGATGAATGCGAGCGCGTAGACGCCCATGGCGGAGTACAGGCTCAGGATCGAGAGCTCATTGAGATTCACTAGGCCAGCCTAAGTCTGTTCAGGGGCGGGGGCGAGCGGCGCGGACGCGGGCGAGGTCAGCCGGGCGCTGTGGCGGTCGGCCAGTGCGGCCACCGCGGCTTCGAGGGCCGGATCGTCGCCGCGGGCGAGTCCGGCGTACTCGAGGCGCACCGAGCCGTCGTCCTGCCGGACCGCCTTCACCCAGACGCGGCGGCGCGGCACGAACAGGGAGGTGAGCAGGCCGAGCAGCACGAGCACCGCGAACAGGAGCACCCAGCCCTGGGTGGGGTCGTGGTGGATGTCGAAGGAGGCGAACCGCAGGACGGAGCCGGAGAAGTCGCCCTTCTTCGCGCCCGGGTTGGCGTCCTCGAAGGTGACCGAGCCGAGTCCGCCCGGAAGCTGCTGGGTCTCGCCTGGCTTGAGCTCGAGCGGCTTGACCGTGGTCGTGCGCGTGGCCAGGGCATCCATCTTGTCGGTGTCGAGCGAATAGACGGATGTCGGGACGCCTTCGTCGAGGCCGAGGTCGCCGGCGTAGACGTTCAGGGTCAGCAGCGGGTATTCGAGATCCGGGAAGGAGGAAAAGTAGGCGCCGGACTGCGCCTCCGCCTGGGTCGGGTAGAAGAACCCGATCATGCCGACCTGCTTCTTCAGCCCGTCCGGAACCTTCACCACCCCGAGGGAGGTTAGGTTCGCGTCCTGGGGCAGGAACGGGATCGAGTCGGTGAACACGACCTTGCCAGCGGGGTCCTTCACGGTGATGGTCGGGGCGTAGCCGTTGCCCAGCAGGTAGACATCCGTGCCGCCGGTCCGGAGCGGAGCGTTGACCTTGACCGCGGCGGGCTCGGGGTCCTCGCCCCGCGGGGTGACCGTGACATCGGCGGTGAAGTCGAGCGGCTGACCGAAGGCCTTGAGGTTCTCGGTCTCGTAGTCGACGGTGAAGTCGTCGAGCTTCAACTTGTAGGGGTCGAGGCCGGCGTCGTCGAAGAAACGTCCGGGGTTGAAGGAGTCATAGGCCAGCAGCGAGTTCACGAAGGTCTGGCCTTCGACGAGCACGCGCTGACCACTGAAACCGAATCCGCTGCCGAATCCGACGGTGATCAGGATGCCGACCAGGGCCGAGTGGAAGACGAGGTTGCCGGTCTCGCGGAGGTAGCCGCGCTCGGCCGAGACGGAGGCCTCCCGCTCGGTGTCGAACCGGGCAACGCGGTAGCCGCTCTCCTTGAGGAGCCCGCGCGCGGAATCGATCGCGGCCGCGGGATCCGTGCCGGCGGGGGCGTCGCGGGTGGTGAACCCGGCCAGCCGGGCGAGACGGGCCGGGGTCTTCGGGGGTGTGGCTCGGAGCGCCTGCAGGTGGTGCTTCGTGCGCGGGATCACGCAGCCGATCAGGGAGACGAAGAGCAGAAGGTAGATCGCGGAGAACCAGGCCGAGGAGTACACATCGAAGGCCTGGATGGTGTCGAGGGCGGGCGCGAGGTCCGGGTTGTTCGCGAAGTACTGGGTGACGCCGTTCGGGTCGGAGCTGCGTTGCGGCACGAGCGAGCCGGGAACGGCCGCGATCGCGAGCAGCAGGAGCAGGAACAGCGCCGTGCGCATGCTCGTGAGCTGGCGCCAGAACCAGCGCAGCCAGCCCGAAGTGCCGAGCCGCGGCTGGGTGACGTCGGGGCCGGAGCGGGCCGGGCGGGAGTCGTAATGGTCAGATGGCCGGGACAAAGTTGCCAATCACCCCCTGGAGGTCGAGGAGCCAGGCGTTCCAGACGCCGCTGACCATGAGCAGGCCGATGAGAATGAGCAGGGCGCCGCCCATCAGGTTGATCACGCGAATATGCCGCTTCAGGAATGCGACCGCTCCGGTCGCCCAGTTGAGGCCGAGGGCGATCAGCAGGAACGGGATGCCGAGGCCGAGGGCGTAGAAGAGGGCCAGCAGGCCGCCCTGCCAGGGTGACCCCGAGCTCAGGCTGAGCGAGTTGATCGCGGTCAGCGTCGGCCCCGTGCACGGTGTCCAGCCGATCGCGAACACGGCGCCGAGCACCGGCGCACCGGCGAGCCCCATCCGCGGACGCCACGAGGACTTGACCGTGCGCTGCATGACGCCGAACTGGCCGATGAAAACGAGCCCGAGCAGCACGACGATGCCGCCGGCGACGCGGGTGATCAGGTCGCGGTACTGGTTGAGCCAGAATCCCGCCGCGCCGAACATGACGCCGGTGAGCACGAAAACGAGCGTGAATCCGAGGATGAAGAGGCCGACGCCGGCGAGGAGCCGGTTCCGGCCGCTGCGATCACCCCGGGCCGGCGTGCGCCCGTCGGTGAAGCCGCCGATGTAGGCGAGGTAGCCGGGCACGAGCGGGAGGATGCACGGAGACGCGAAGGAGACGAGTCCGGCCAGCACGGCAATCGGGATCGCGATGAGAAGCTGGCCGCTGAAGACGAGTTCCCCGAACGGATCACCCACGCCTACGAGTCCTCGGCGATCGTGTCGCGAATGAAGGTCTTCAGGATTGACGGCGACGACACCCGGCCGAGAATCCGCGCGGCCACGCGGCCGGAGCCGTCCAGGACCAGGGTCGTGGGCACGGCGTTGGGCGGGATGCTCCCGCTGAACGCCAGCTGCATGCTGCCGTCCTCGACGTCCATCACCGAGGGAAAGGTGATGCCGTAGGTGTCGTTGAACGCGATCGCGTTGGCGGCCCGGTCGCGCACGTTGACGCCGAGGAACGAGGCGCCCTTCCCCTCGAACTCCTGGTTCAGTTTTTGCAGGTCGGGGGCTTCGGCACGGCACGGAGCGCAGCTGGCGTACCAGAAGTTGAGGACGACGACCTGGCCGGCGTAATCGGCCGAGGACACGGCCTTGCCGTTTTCGGTGGTCCCGCTCCAGGCCACGGCGTCGCCGCGCTTGGCCGCGGGGATCTCGGTCCAGCTGCCGTCCCCGGCGATGAAGCCCTTGCTGCTGCCCTCGCGGTATTGCTCGGCGAGCGGGTCGGCGGCGCATCCGGCGAGCAGGATGGACAGTGTCGCAGCCGCAGCGAGGACGGTCAGGAAACGGGGGCGCCTCATACCGCCCCGACATCCGTGGCCAGCACCTGGAGGTGCCCGGCCGGGTTCGCGTAGCCGACCTCGACGAAGGCCTCGCCTCGCCGGGAGAGGGTCGTGATGCTCGAGAGCTCGCAGCGGCGCTTGCGCGGGTCGTGGGGCAGGCGGTCGCCGGTGAGCGCGCGATGCACCATCCAGATCGGCAGCTGGTGGCTGACGAGCACGACGTCTCCGTCTTCGACCGAGCGCCAGGCCTCGTCGACGGCGGCGAGCATCCGCCCTGCGATCGACCGGAAGGGCTCACCCCAGCTCGGGCGGAGCGGATTCGTCAGCGAGGGCCAGTTTCGCGGGTCGCGGAGCGCGCCGCCCGGGCCGGTCAGCCTGGTTCCCTCGAAGCGGTTCTTCGGCTCGATCAGGCGGTCGTCGGTGGAGACCGGCAGGTTGAACAGGGCGGCAATCGGCTCTGCCGATTCCCGCGTGCGCTGCAGCGGTGAGGAGACGACGCGTGCGACCGGGCGACCCCGGTCGACCAGGTCTGCCGCGGCTGCCTCGGCCATCTTCTGCCCCAGGGGGGAGAGGCCGAATCCCGGCAGCCTTCCATAAAGGACGCGCTCGGGGTTCAAAACCTCACCGTGCCGCACGAGATGTATCTGGCTAGCTACCACGTGTTCCAGTCTACGGAGGGCCCGGCCGCGAATTCGCCGAGAGCCGTTCGGCTAAACTTGCCACGTGAATGCGCGCGTATTGATCAAGAACCTGTCCGCCCTCGACGACGGCCCCGTTTCGGTGTCCGGGTGGGTCGAGACGGTGCGAGACCAGAAGAAGGTGCAGTTCGTCGTGCTCCGCGACGAGTCCGGCGCCGTGCAGCTGGTCAATCCGCGCAACTCGGATGCCGACGGCGTGGTCATCGCCGACGAGCCGGCCACGAGCATCTCGTCGCTCTCGCAGGGCAGCTTCGTCACCGTGACCGGCCAGCTCAAGCACGACGAGCGGGTCAAGCTCGGCGGCATCGAGATCAAGCTGGCCACGCTGGAGATCGTCACCCTCGCGATCCCGGAAACGCCGATCGCGGCCGATTCCAGCCTGGACAAGCGCATGGACTGGCGCTTCCTCGACCTGCGCAACCCGAAGCAGAACCTCATCTTCCGCATCCAGACCACCTTCGAGCACGCGCTCCGCACCTACTGGGTCGACAACGACTTCATCGAACTGCACACCCCGAAGCTGATGGCCAGCGCCAGCGAGTCCAGTGCGGAGCTGTTCGAGGTTGAGTACTTCGACACCAAGGCCTACCTCGCGCAGAGCCCGCAGTTCTTCAAGCAGATGGCGCAGTCCGCCGGCTTCGGCAAGATGTTCGAGGTGGGGCCCGCGTTCCGCGCCGACCCGTCGTTCACCAGCCGCCACGCCACCGAGTTCACCAGCATCGACTCGGAGATCAGCTGGATCGACAGCCACGAAGACGTCATGGCGCTGCACGAGGACCTGCTCGTCGCCGCATTCACGGCCGTCAAGGCGAAGCACGGCGACGAGGTCAAGACCCTCTTCGACGTCGAGGTGACCGTTCCAAGCAAGCCGTTCCCGCGCATCCCCCTCGCCGAGGCGAAGGAGATCGTCAAGCAGCACGGCTACGAGGTTCCGCGCGACGACGCCGACATGGACCCGGAGGGCGAGCGCCGGATCGCCGCGTACGTCAAGGAGACCTACGGCCACGAGTTCGTCTTCCTCACCGACTACGCGTCGAGCATCCGCCCGTTCTACCACATGCGCCACGAGGGCGACGCGGGCCTCACCAACAGCTACGACCTGATCTTCAACGGCACCGAAATCTCCACCGGAGCCCAGCGCGAGCACCGCATCGACGTGCTCGTCGAGCAGGCGAAGGAGAAGGGCCTCGACCCGGAGGAGCTCGAGACCTACCTCGACTTCTTCCGTTACGGCGTGCCGGCCCACGGCGGTTTCGGCATGGGCCTCGCCCGGGTGCTGATGCTCATGCTGCACCAGACCAGCATCCGCGAGGTCACCTACCTGTTCCGCGGCCCCACCCGCCTCGAGCCCTAACCCCCGTTCCCTCCCCCTCCCCCTTCTCCTCCCCCTTCTCCTCCCCGCGAAACCGCAGTTGTGCGCGTTATTCGGGCGTTTTAGCGCGCACAACTGCAGTCTCGCGGTGGGCTGTGGACAGGTTCGGCGCGCACGGGCGGAAGAAGGCATCATGACCGGGTGCGAAACCGAACGATCCTCCCAGAGCCGCTCCGCGGACGTGCGTTCCTCACCACGGATGTTCCCCCGGAAACCCTGGGACGAGGCCGGCTGCTCGCCCCCGACGTGCAGCGACCGTCCCGTGGCGTGCGCGCGATCGACCTCGACTTCACGGCCGTGCACGGCCGGTGCGAGGGCTACCTGCCGCGGATGCCCGCCGGCCAGGCCTTCAGCCACATCACGGCGGCGCAGCTCTACCTGATCCCGCTGCCCCCGTCCCTCGCCTACGATCAGACCCTCCACGTTGCCGTGAACGAGCGCGGCCAACCGCCTCGCGTCGTCGGCGTGGTCGGACACGCGCTCGGCGGCATCGAGTCCCGGTTCCGGGAACTCGACGGCTTCGTGGTGACCGACCCGGTATCGACGTGGTGCCAGCTGGCTACGCACCTCACGCTCTACGACCTCATTGCCGCCGGCGACTACCTCGTCTCCGGCCGGGTCACCGACGCGGGCCGCGAGCCCCCGCTGGCCACCATCGCCGAGCTGAGAGCCGGCGTGCTGCGCTGCGCCCGCCGCCGGGGCGCGAAGAACCTCAGGGAGGCAATCGCCCGGGTGCGCACCGGCGTGGATTCGCGCCCGGAGACGTGGTTGCGGCTGATCCTCGTCGATGACGGCCTGCCCGCACCTGTCGTCAACGAGGTGATTTTCGACGTCAACGGGCGGCGCCTCGGGAAACCCGACCTCGCCTACCCGTGGGCCCGCCTCCTGTTCGAGTACGAAGGCGACGGGCACCGGATAGACAAAGAGCGTTTTCGCAGGGACATCACTCGGCGCGAGATCTTCGAAACCGACCAGTGGCGCGTCATCCGGGTGGTACCCGACGATGTGTTCACGCGCCAACGGGCGTTCCTCAACCGCGTGCGGCGAGTCATCGCCCAGCAAACCTCCGCGAAACCGCAGTAGTGCGCGCTAAACGACGCGAATAACGCGCACAAGTGCGGTTTCGCGGGGGGGATGGGGCGGGGCTAGAAGGCCAGGTCGACGGCCATGCGGGCGGCGACGACGGACCGGATGTACGCGCCCACCTTCTGGTGTTCGGGGTGCGCCTGGTAGCGGGCGACCGCCTCCATGTCGTCGAAGTCGGCGATCAGAACGACGTCCCAGTTGTCGCCACCGGCGACATCAGCGCCGACGGTAAGCGAACGGATCTCGTCGACCACGCCGACCAGGGACTCCAGCCCGGCGATGATCCGGGCCGCGTGCTCGGCCTTCTCGGCCGGGTCCGTCGCTGCGAGCCGCCAAGAGACGACGTGCCGGATTCTCATCGCACCTCCAGCAGGGCCGTGCGCAGGCGCAGGGGGTCAATCCGCCAGTAGTTGTGCATCTTGCCGTTGATGAGGAGCACGGGAATCTCCTCGACGTACTGCTCGTGCAACGCGGCGTCGTCGAGGATCGAACGCTCCTCGAGCACGATTTCGGGAGCGGACGGGTGGCCGGCGATCTTCTCCACGACGCTGTCGATGAGGTCCCGAGCGTCATCGCAGAGGTGACAGCCGGGCTTGCCGATCAGGGTGAGGAGTGCGGTAGCCATGCCTCCAGCCTAGGCGGGCGAAGCTGGGAGAGTGCAGACCCGGCCGCCCCCCGCGGACGAACTAGACTCATCCGCACATGGTGACCGGACCTCCTCCCCGCGCGATCGCGTTCTTCGACGTGGACAACACGCTGCTGCGCGGCGCAAGCCTCTACTACCTCGGCGTCGGCGCCTGGCGGCGGGGCTTGATCTCCCTGCGGGACATCCTGTCATTCGGCTGGAAGCAGGCCCGGTTCCTGGCCGTGGGCGAAAACCCCGCCCACGTCAGCCGGGTCAGCGAGCGCGGACTCGAGCTCGTCATCGGTCACAATCAGGCCGCGCTCATCCGGTTCAGCAACGAAATCTTCGACACGCGGCTCGTGCAGCGCCTCTGGCCCGAGACGGTTGACGTCGCCCGGCGGCACCTGGCGGCCGGCCGAGAGGTGTGGCTGATCAGTGCGACGGCGCAGGAGCTGGCCGACGTGATCGCGACACGGCTGGGTTTCACCGGCGCGTTCGGCACCGTGCTGGAAACCGTTGACGGCGCGTTCACCGGGCGCCTGGTCGACGGCATTTGCCACGGGCAGGGCAAAGCGCGCGCGGCCGAGGCCCGCGCCGCGGCGAGCGGCGTCGACCTCGCCGACTGCTGGGCCTACTCCGACTCCCACAACGACATTCCGCTGCTTGAGCTGGTCGGTCACCCGGTGGTGGTGAATCCGGATGCCGTCCTGCACCGGTATGCCGTGGCGCGCCGCTGGCCGATGATTCGGATGAAGCCGGCGAGCATCAGGGCCGCGATCCGAGCAAGCAAAAAGCGCCAGACCCGAAGGGTCTGACGCTCACGCCAGTACGGTCAGAGACCGTCCTACTTCTTGTTGCGACGCTGGTGGCGAGTCTTACGAAGCAGCTTGCGGTGCTTCTTCTTCGCCATGCGCTTGCGTCGCTTCTTGATTACAGAACCCACACGGACCTCACAAAGTTTTGGTTGAGCCGCGGATCTGCGACCGACACGAAAACACCATTCTAACCGAAAAAAACAGGGCCTCCTACGCAGAGTCCGCGACCGGCCGTTCGATGGCCGCCCGGGCGGCGGACTCGGGCACGCGAAAGGAGCGCCCGAAGCGGATAGCGGGCAGTTCCCCGGAGTGAACGAGGCGGTAAACCGTCATCTTCGACACGCGCATCATCTCGGCGACCTCGGCCACCGTGAGGAAGCGCACCTCGGACAAGTCCTGTGCCATTCGCGTGAACCCCTCGTGATCCCGGCGAGTCGACCCTGCCAGCACCGGGTGTTACGGGTGTTACCCGAGTGCTATTTGGACACTCTAGGGGCAAGCCGAGCGGTCGTCTAGTCGCTCTTGCGCCACTTCTTCGAGGTGGCCTCCTTCACGGCGTGGCTCATCTGGAACGACGTGTCGGCGAAGGCCTTGCCGATGGCCGCGGCAAAGGCGCGCTGCTCGGACTTCAGACCGGCCTCGGCGTCGATTTCCATGGCGGTCGCATCGAAGTCGACGCTGAGGAACGGGATCAGCCAGTCCTCAATCTCTTCCAGCGGCGCGTAGTCGAGGTGGTAGTAGCGGTGCTGGCCTTCTTCGCGCACGCCCACGAGGCCGGCTTCGCGCAGGACCTTAAGGTGCTTCGAGATCGTCGGCTGGCTCAGACCAAGCTGGCTCACGATGTCCGAGACGCTCAGCTCCCCGACGCTGTCGGCCGCCTGGTTGTAGCGCTCCAGGAGAATGTGCAGGATGTCGCGCCGAGTTGAGTCCGCCACCACGTCGAAGATGTTTGCCATGAGCCAAGATTAGTCACTCGCCCTACGGGTACGATGACATATCGTCGACGGCCACAACGGAAGCGGGAGCCACAGGTGCCATTCGTCTCGTCTGAGACTCGTTTCCCAGCACCGAACTCGTCGTGGTACGGACGTGCTCGGGACCTCGTCGACGACCTGGTGCGCAAATCACCGTCGCGATTCGCGCTGCTCGTCTTCACCGCCCTGGTGCTGCTCTTCACCCTGCTGTTCTCCCTTCCGATCGCCTCGGCGAACGGGGCGATAACGCCGCTGCACGATGCTCTCTTCACCGCCGTCTCGGTGATTTGCGTCACCGGCCTCTCGACGGTTGACATGGCGACGCATTGGTCGCCGTTCGGAAACATCCTTGTCGTCGTCGGCGTCAACATCGGCGGCATCGGCGTGCTCACCCTGGCCTCGATCATGGGGATGGTCATCTCCCGTCGGCTCGGGCTCCGCGCCAAGCTCATGGCGGCGAGCGACTCGAACCCCTCCCGCATCCACGCCGGGCCGATCAACGAGAGCCAGGCTGTGCGCCTGGGCGAGGTCGGAAGCCTGCTGGCGACGGTGGCCATCAGCACCCTGGTGATCGAGGCCGTGGTCACCGCGATCCTCTTCCCGCGGATGCTGCTCGACGGAGTCCCCCTGGGCGAGGCCGCCTGGCACAGCATCTACTACTCCGCGATGGCCTTCACGAACACCGGCTTCAGCCCGAACGTCGGGGGCCTCGACCAGTTCGCGAACGACTACTGGTTTCTCGGCGGACTCATGCTCGGCGTGTTCCTCGGAAGTCTGGGCTTCCCCGTGATCTACGCCTTCGCAAACGGATGGCTCAGCCCCCGCCGCTGGTCCCTGCACGTGAAGCTGACGCTGGTGACCACATTCGCCCTCATGTTCGCCGGCATGCTCATCTACATCCTGCTCGAATTCGACAACCCGAAGACGTTCGGATCGTTGAATGCCGGAGACACGATCTTCCAGTCGCTGTTCATGTCCGTGATGACGAGGTCGGGAGGGTTCGCCACCATCACCGTGAGCGACCTGCACGGATCGAGCCTGCTGGTCAGCGACATGCTCATGTTCATCGGCGGCGGCTCGGCCTCGACCGCGGGCGGCATCAAGGTCACCACCCTGGCCATCCTCTTCCTCGCCGCTTTCGCCGAGGCACGCGGGCGTGCGCAGATGGAGGCCTTCGGCCGCCGGATCCCCGCTGACATCCTGCGCCTGGCCGTGAGCGTCGTGCTCTGGGGGGCGACCACCGTGGCGGTGTCCAGCATCCTCATCCTGCAGATCTCGAAGCAGCCCTTCGACCTGGTGCTCTTCGACGTCATCTCGGCGTTCGCGACCTGCGGCCTCTCGACCGGCCTCACCCAGGATCTGCCGCCCGCGGGCGTCTACGTGCAGGCGGCGACCATGTTCATGGGCCGGGTTGGTACAGTGACACTCGCGGCGGCGCTGGCCGCCAGCCACAGCAGGCAGCTTTTCAGGCGCCCCGAGGAGAGGCCCATCGTTGGTTGATCGCATTAAGCACGACGCCCCTGTGCTCGTCATCGGCCTCGGCCGGTTCGGGGCGGCCACGGCCGGCCAGCTCGACCGCCTCGGGCGGGAAGTGCTCGCCGTCGACGACAACGAGGCCCTCGTGCAGAAGTGGTCGGAGAGAGTCACCCACGCGGTTCAGGCGGATGCCAAGTCCATCGACGCCCTCCGGCAGATCGGCGCCCAGGACTTCTCGGTCGCGGTCTGCGCGGTCGGGTCATCCGTCGAGGCCAGCGTGCTCATTGTGGCCAACCTGGTCGACCTGAAGATCCCGCAGATCTGGGCCAAGGCGATTTCGAAGTCGCACGGCAAGATCCTCGAGCGCATCGGCGCCAACCACGTGATCTATCCGGAAGCGGAGGCCGGCGAGCGGGTCGCCCACCTCGTCTCGGGCCGGATGCTCGACTTCATCGAGTTCGACGACAACTTCGCGCTGGTCAAGATGTATCCGCCCAAGGCCATCCGCGGGCGCAACCTCACCGACTCCGGTGTGCGCAGCAAGCACAAGGTGACCGTCGTCGGGGTGAAGAGCCCCGGCCGTCCGTTCACGTACGCGACGGCGGAGACCGTTGTGACCGACGAGGACCTCATCATCGTGGCCGGCACCGAGCCGGACATCGAACGGTTCGCCGCCCTCGGCTCGTAGCGGCCGGCCGGCCGCTACGAGGCCGCCAGCTCGCGGGCCCGGGCGAGCGCGGCATCCGTTGCCGTGTCGAACAGTGACTTGAGGCCGCCCTTTTCGAGCTCCCAGACCGCCCGCTCGGTGGTGCCGTTGGGGCTGGTCACCTGGCGGCGCAGCTCTCCGGGGGTCTTGTCCGAGACCGCCAGCAGGGAGCTGGCGCCGAGGAACGTTCCGTTGACCATCGTCGCCGCTTCCTCCGGCGTGAATCCCTTGTCGATCGCCGTGGCGGTGAGCTGCTCGATCAGGTAGAACACGTAGGCGGGTCCGGATCCGGAGATGGTGCTGAGTGCGTCGAGCTTGCCTTCCGGCACCACGAGCACGTCGCCGACGGTGTCGAACAGCGCCGTGGCGAGCGCGAGGTCTTCGGCGGTCGAACGCGTGCCGGCGCTCAGCCCGGTCACCGCCTGGCCGACGATGGCCGGAGTATTGGGCATCGACCGGATGACGTGCACCGATTCGGGCAGCAGCGACTCGAAGGTGGCGATCGTCACGCCGGCCGCGACGCTGATGACGAGGGTTCCCGGCTCGAGGCTGCCGGCGATCTCGGTGAGCAGGCCCGGCACCATGGCGGGTTTGACCGCGACGACGACGATGCGGGCCCCGGCGACCGCCTTGAGGTTGGCTTCCGGGTCGACCTCGGTGGCCCAGGCCGTGACGCCCTCGGTGCCGGCCAGTTCGTCGGCCTTCGCGGTGCTGCGGTTGGTGGCACGGATGCCGCCCTGCACCGTCACGCTCGGCTTGAGGAGCCCCGCCAGGACTGCCCTGGCCATCGAACCGGCGCCGAGGAAGGCGATTGCGGGGAGCGTGGTCGAGTCTGGTGAAGTCATCCTCCGAGTCTACTTTCCGGGCCCCGTCACGTGTCGGCCGCTGGAACGGCTGGCGACCTAGGATGTTTACATGAGCGCATCCGGCGGAAACAAGGCAATCGTGGCCGCACTTCTGGCCAATCTGGGAATCGCGGTCACCAAGTTCGTGGCCTGGGCGTTCTCCGGCTCATCCTCGATGCTCGCCGAGGGCGTGCACTCCCTCGCCGACTCCGGGAACCAGGGCCTGCTGCTGCTCGGCGGACGCAAGGCGAAGAAGGATGCCACGGAGGAGCATCCGTTCGGCTACGGCCGGGAACGGTACGTGTACGCCTTCGTGGTGTCGATCGTGCTCTTCTCCATCGGCGGCGTCTTCTCCCTGTACGAGGGCGTCAACAAGCTGCAGGACCCGCATCCGCTCGAGGTGCCGTGGCTGCCGATCGTCGTTCTCATCGTCGCCATGATCCTCGAATCGTTCTCCCTGCGCACCGCGATCATCGAATCGAACCACGTGCGAGGGACCCAGACCTGGGTGCAGTTCGTGCGTCGCGCGAAGGCCCCTGAGCTCCCGGTGGTGCTGCTCGAGGACATCGCCGCCCTCCTCGGCCTCGTCCTGGCCTTCCTCGGGGTGAGCCTCACGATCCTCACCGGCAACCCCATCTGGGATGCCGTCGGCACCCTTGCCATCGGCGTGCTGCTCGTGCTGGTGGCCATCATCCTGGGCGTCGAAACCAAGAGCCTGCTGGTCGGCGAGGGCGCCGGCGCGAAGGATGCCGCCGCCATCAAGAGTGCGATCCTGGCTGGCCCGGAGACCAGGCGCATCATCCACATGAAGACGCTCTACCTCGGCCCGGACGAGCTCCTGGTCGCCGCCAAGCTGTCCTTCGACGCCGGCGGCCGATTCTCCGAGGTCGCCGGCGCCATCAATACGGTCGAAGCCCGGATCCGCCAAGCCGTCCCGGTCGCGCGGGCGATCTACCTGGAGCCGGATGTCTACGTCGACCCGAACCTCGCCAACCCTCCCACCGACGCGATCGTGATCAAAGGACTCGAGTGAGCCCCACCGCCCTGGTGCTCAGGCACGACGAGGCGATCCATCTCGGCAACCTGGAGCCGGTGCTGCGCGAGCATGGCTATGAGGTGCTCCACATCGACACGCTCCGGGACGATGTGCGCGGGATCGACGCGCTGGCCGCGGACCTCGTCGTCGTCCTGGGCGGGGACATGGGCCTCGGCGACGCCGATCGGTTCCCGGCTCTCCGCGCCGAGGTCAGGCTGCTCGCCGACAGGCTCGAGGTCGGGCGGCCCGTCTTCGGAGTGTGCCTCGGCGCCCAGCTCATGGCCAGCGCCCTCGGCTCGGCCGTCTATTCCGGCCCGACGAACGAGATCGGCTACCGCACGGTGGAGCCGACGGAGGCCGGCGCTCTCTCGCCGCTCCGGCACATTGCCGGCGTGCCCGTGATGCAATGGCACAGCGACACCTTCGACCTGCCCGACGGCGTGACCCGGCTGGCCGGGTCGCCCCAGTACGGCAATGAGGCGTTCGGGATCGGCAACTGGGCCCTGGCCGTGCAGTTCCACCCGGAGGTCACCGACGAGATGCACGAGCAATGGCTCGCGGCATCCGCTGCCGAACTGCTCGCCGAGGGCGTCGACGCCGACGACCTCCGCCGCGAGCGCGCCCGCTACTCGGCGGCCATGCAGGACGCGTCCCGCGCCATGTTCAGCGAGTGGCTCGACGGGCTGGGTCCTCGAAGAACTCCCTGAGCAGGTCCCCGCACTCCTCCGCGTCCACGTCGGGATACACCTCGACCCGGTGATTGAGTCGCCGGTCCCGCAGCACGTCGTACACCGATCCGGATGCGCCCGCCTTCTCGTCCCAGGCGCCGAAGACCACCACGGGAACCCGTGCCGCGACGATCGCACCCGCACACATCACACAGGGCTCCAGCGTCACCACGAGGGTGCATCCGGTGAGGCGCCAGTCCCCTGTCGCGGCCGCCGCCTGACGGATGGCCACGATCTCGGCGTGCGCCGTCGGGTCCTGGAGCAGTTCGCGCTCGTTGCGGCCGGTCCCGATGACCCGTCCGCCGGCATCCACGACGATCGCCCCGACCGGAACATCGCCCGTCGCCAGTGCCGTCCGGGCCTCGGCGAGGGCCAGCCGCATCCATTCAACGTACCGGCCGCTCTGCTGACCCATGCGGGACTCCTCTCAACTAGTAGATTGAGCCTATGCGAGTCCACGTTGCCGACCACCCTCTCATCACCCACAAGCTCACGGTACTCCGCGACAAGACCACCCCATCGCCCCTGTTCCGGGCTCTCGTCGAGGAACTCATGACCCTGCTCGCCTACGAGGGGACCCGAGGCGTGCGCGTCGAAGGCGTGACCGTGCAGACTCCGGTCGCCGAGGCGCGTGGAGTGCGGATCAGCGATCCCAAGCCGCTCGTCGTGCCGATCCTCCGCGCCGGGCTCGGCATGCTCGAAGGAATGGTGAAGCTGCTTCCGACCGCCGAGGTCGGCTTCCTCGGGATGGCCCGCAACGAGGAGACCCTCCAGCCGACGACCTACGCCGAGCGCCTGCCGGACGACCTCTCCGACCGCCAGTGCTTCGTTCTCGATCCGATGCTCGCCACCGGCGGATCATTGATCGCCGCGATCGACTTTCTCTTCGACCGCGGAGCCGTGGATGTCACGGCCATCTGCATCCTGGCCGCACCCGAAGGCCTGGCGGCGGTGGAGAAGGCCCTCGCCGGCCGCGAGGTGACCATCGTGCTCGGCGCCGTCGATGACCACCTCAACGAGCTCGGCTACATCGTGCCGGGCCTCGGCGACGCCGGAGATCGCCTGTACGGCCTGGTCTAACCGCGCGGCATCCTGCAGAACCTGCGACGGTCGACACGCCCTGCGGGACGAACTTCGAGAATCTTTGATCAGATTCGTTTTCGTCGAGGATTCTTTGACGAATCAGCAATTCGTGCTGGATCCTCCGAACGTCCGCGGAGCCCAATGGACGTGATGCGCGTCACATCGGGTCATCCCGCGTCACCGAGTTGACACACGGCGTCACAGTCGGCTTGACTCACCTTCATGACAACCAACGCGTTCCCCCTGACCTCCTCCGAGGCCCCTGGGACTGCCGGCATGATGATGCCCGGCAGCGACGTCGTTCTCTGTTGCCGAATGTCCCGCTGACACGCGACCCCCTCGCCGAGTTCCTGCCGAGCTGAATCCCACCGGCCGAGCGAACTCCCCCGGAGCCCTTAAGGCTTCCGCATCCCGGCCATCGGCCGCACATTTTACGAACCCATTTCACGCAACGGACGCGTCGGGTTCCCCGCATCATCATCACAAAGGACCTGTTCCATGTCACTTGCACACATCGACACCGCCCGTTCGGCCCACGTCGCCCGCCAGGACGTCGCCCCCGCTGCACCCCGCATCCGAGCAGTTCCCGACGGCACCCAGGCTCGCGGGTTCGTGCTCTACGTCGGCATCGACGAAGCAAAGGCCGCGGCCGCCGGCACCAGCCTCCACCGCATCGTCGAGGCGCTCAAGGCTCTGACGGCCGGCCTGGCCCCCACCGCCGAAACCTACGCAGCCGTCGCCATCGCCCCCGAGGGCGCCGGGGGCCGGGACGTCGACGTCGTGCGCCTCGCCCTGCAGGATCCGGCGGCGCTGGCACAGCACCGAGCCCCCGCGGATGACCCGGACCGCGCGCCGGGCGGGGTCGTCGTGGACATCTCCCGCAAGCGTGTGATCCTCGACAACGAGACCGCGTCACTCACCTACAAGGAATTCGAGCTGCTCCAGTACCTGGTGCTGCGCGAGGGCCGCACGATCGAGCGTGCGGAGTTGATCTCCTCGCTCTGGTCGGCCGCGGACGAAGAGGACGCCCCGAACGAGCGCACGATCGACGTGCACGTGCGACGTCTCCGCGCAAAGCTCGGGCGCTACGAGGACATCGTGCGCACCGTCCGCGGCGCCGGCTACCGCTTCGACCGCCACGCGGATGTATCCATCCGCCAGGCCAGCACGCCCAGCCCTGACATCTTCTGACGCTGACACCTGCTGACGCTGGGCCCGCGGCCTGCTTAACGTGATTGAGGGCCGGTCGCAGAGGTAAGCGACCGACCCTCTTCCCTTGCACCAAGAGTGTCCTGCAATCACATTTCACGCCATCCGCCACAGCAAACGTTTGACGCACTCCGAATATATAACGAATGAGTAACGAGCGCCAGACATCGTCCCGATATTCTCCGAGGAGTTTTCGCGCACAGCCTGCGCTGAGATTCCCGGCTCAGTCCCTATCCTTAGAGGTCAGGGATGGGAGTCCGCGTGGCCGATCGAGCCGTGGCAGTCAGCGCATGGGAGGCGCTGTTCCGCGCCCAGGTGGCCATCATGCGGGGGCTTGCCGAGGACTTCCCGTCCCGGGAGATCTCCTTCAATGAGTACGACGTGCTGTTCACCCTCTCGAGGCGTCCCGACTGGCGCCTCCGCCTGCGTGACCTCAACAAGAACGTGCTCCTGACCCAGCCGAGCGTGAGCCGACTCGTTGACCGCCTCGTGTCCCGCGGCTACCTGCGCAAGCTGGGAGACCCGGATGACCGTCGGGGCGCGATCGTGGAGCTGACGACGGAGGGGTTCGCACTGTTCCGCCGGGTGGCCGCCCTGCACATGGCCTCAATCGCCCATCGCATCGGCGACGCGCTCAGCGAAGACGAGCTGACCCAACTCACCGACCTGTGCGATCGGCTGAGAACCGGGAGCCCCCAGGAACGCCTCTCTCTACCCGGCGACCCGCGGCCAGGGGAGTAGCCACGGCCCTCGTGAGGCGGGCCTATCGCACCTCGGCGGCTGCCAGGGATGCCAGCGCGGCGCGAAGCTTGCCGTCCACCTCGTCGGCAATCTCCTGCATGCCCGGGCGGCCGCTCAGCTGCACCATCGTGGCGGGGTCAATGGCCTGAACGATGGTTTCGGACGCGCCCCGACCGCGGCGCACGACCACGTTGCAGGGAAGCAGGACACCCATGTCGGGGTCCGCCGTGATGGCCCGGTGCGCGAGCGGGGGATTGCACGCACCGAGGATGAGGTAGTCGCCGACCGACTCCGCCGCCTCCGCTCCCAGCTTGGCGGTGAAGGTGGCCGTGACGTCGATCTCGGTCAGGATCCCGAAGCCCTGCGCGCCCAGGGCCTCCCGCACCATCCCCACCGTTTCGACGAAGGGACGGCTGAGTGCGATCGTGTTGGCGTAAGTCATCCCGCAAGAATACACCCGGCGGATGTCCTGGGAAGAGGTGACCAGAATGTGCCCTGTGCCGATCCGGCGTCCGGGCGTACCCTTACGCCCAGGAGGTGGGTGCGATGCACGCAGCACAAGGGGACCGGATCATCATCCGCGGTAAGAATGTGGAAACGCCGGATCGCCACGGCGAAATCATCGAGGTGCGCGGGGCGGAGGGGGCGCCCCCTTATCTCGTTCGCTTCAGCGAGGGGCACGAAAGCGTCGTCTTTCCCGGCTCGGACTTCCTGATCGAGCACAAAGACTCCGAATAGTTCGTCGCCAAGTAGAGTGAGCGCAGAGGCGCCCTCGCTGACGACGGTCTCACCGGCGACGCCTCGGTCGAACCGCCCGGTTCGCATGGCTCCAGGGGGTATCGTGCGGGGACTGGCGCGGTGGGTCTGCCTTCCGATCATGAAGACCTTCGTTGCCGCGCGATCACGGGCCTACCGTGATATTCCGCGGCCCATGGATGCGCCCCAGGCCCACTCCCCCGGCACCGACAGCGATCGGATCCTCATCTTCGGCAGCGGCCCGGCGCTCGGCTGGGGCGTGCTCAGCCACGACCTCGCCCTGCCCGGCGCCCTGGCCAGGGCGCTTTCGGCCCGTTCCGGGCGGGGCGTCGACGTCGACCTGGCAGCCAGCCCGGCAACATCCCTCGGAACTGCTCCCCGCGAGCTGACGGCCCTTCGGCTCTGTCGTTTCGACGCCATCGTCATCACGCTCGGCGCTCGGGACGCCCTCAACCTGACCTCGGTGCGGGTCTGGCGCCGCGAGTTGACGGCGTTGCTGCGCCTGCTGGAACAGGAGTCCTCCCGCACCACGCACATCTTCATGCTGGGCAACCAGCCCATCCGCTCCATCCCCGTTTTCGACTCCCTGCTCGGCTCGGTGGGCGCACGGCACGCCGCGGCACTGGACCGGGTGACAGCGGAGGTCTGCCAGACCCTCCCGCGGACGACGTTCATCGCCATGACGGCCGCGGCCCGAGGTGAGCCCGGCCGCTTCCGATCGGCCACGGATTATCGCAATTGGGCCGAGCTCCTGGCCGACTCGATGGCCGCGCCCCTCGACGCCGGGCACCTCGCCCCTGGCGATGCCTCCCCCGCCCCGGAAGCTGCGCCCCAGGACGTCCGTGGGCTCGAGGAGGCGCGCCAGCGCGCCGTTGACGGGCTGGGCATCCTGGACACGGATCCCGAAGAGCGCTTCACCCGAATCGTCGCACTGGCGCAGCGCTCGTTCGGCACTCGCTGGGCGGCGTTCACCGTGACCGACCATGACCGGCAGTGGGACAAGGCCAACGTCGGTACGCTTCCCCAGGAAATCCCCCGCAGTTGTTCCTTCTCGGATGTGACGATTCGAGACCCGGGGCCGCTGGTCGTGGCCGACGCCCGGACGGACCCGCTGTTCCGCGCCAATCCGCTTGTGATCGGGGAACCTTACATCCGCTTCTACGCCGGATTCCCGGTGGAATCGGCATCCGGTGAGCGGATCGGCGCGCTGTGCGTGTTCGATCCGATGCCTCGGCCGTCCGGCGAGATCGACCTGGTGCTGCTGCGTGAGCTGGCCCTCGCCGTGCAGGGCGAGCTGAGACGCGGGGCGCTGGTCGGCTGACGCTGTCGCGTTCGCGCCAGACGTGCCCGGGCAGGAAAAAAGCCCCACTCTCCAGCAGAAACACTGGCGGGAGGGGCTTTCCGCGTGGTGCGCCCGGAGGGATTCGAACCCCCAACCTTCTAATCCGTAGTCAGATGCTCTATCCGTTGAGCTACGGGCGCGTTGGCGTGTTTTCCAGCTGAAACGCTCGAAGACAACTTAGAAACTATAACAGGAAACGGGACCCTCCCACGTCCACCGGTGGCGGGCGCCGGGCCGGGCGACCGCTGGCGGCGTGCTTCCGAGGCGCTCCCGGACCCCTATCCGGCTCCAACGGCCGGTGCAAAACTGACGACATGATGGAGAAGCGCAACACCCAGGCATCCTTCGACTACACGGGGCTCCGCGCGCTCTTCATCAACTGCACACTCAAGAAGAGCCCGGAAATCAGCAACACGCAGGGTCTCATCGGCCTGAGTGCGAACCTGATGCGGGGGCAGGGCGTCTATGTCGAGACGATCCGCGCCATCGACCATGAGATCGCGACGGGCGTTCATCCCGACATGACCGAGCACGGCTGGGCGACGGATGCCTGGCCGGCGCTCTTCGACAAGGTGCTCACCTCCGACATCCTGGTGATCGGCGGCCCGATCTGGCTCGGCGACAACGGCTCGGTCACGAAGCGGATCATCGAGCGCCTCTATGCGATGTCAGGCGAGCTGAACGACGACGGGCAATACATCTACTACGGCAAGGTCGGCGGGGCCATCATCACCGGCAACGAGGACGGCGTCAAGCACTGCGCGGCAAACGTTCTCTACAGCCTGCAGCACATCGGCTACACGATCCCGCCGGCCGCGGATGTCGGCTGGATCGGCGAGATCGGCCCCGGCCCGAACTACCTCGACCCCGGTTCGGGCGGGCCGGACAACGACTTCACCAACCGCAACACGACCTTCATGACCTGGAACCTCATGCACCTCGCCGCGATCCTCAAGGCCAACGGCGGCGTCCCCGCCTACGGCAACCTGCCGCAGGACTGGGCCAGCGGTGAACGCTTCGGCTTCGAGCCGAACCCGGAGCATCGGTAACGGCCATGCTGGTCAGAGTCGATGCCCCGTCACCGCCCCGAAGCCGCCTCGACGTGCGGGTCAGCGGCGGGGTCGTGCGCGGGACACGCGCAGGCGGCGTACTCGCCTGGCGGGGAATCCCCTACGCCGCGCCGCCGGTAGGTGAACGGAGGTTTCGCGCGCCGCAGCCGGTCGTTCCGTGGCCCGGCATCCGCGACGCCTCCCGGTTCGGAAACGTCGCGCCGCAGGCCTACAAGGGCCAGTTCCGGGGCGCCTCGCCGAAGGTGCCGTCCGGGGAAGACTGCCTGACGATCAACGTGCTGACCGCCGCGGTGATCCCCCGGAAGCGTCTGGGCATGCCGGTGATGGTGTTCATCCATGGCGGCGGCTACACGGTGGGCTCCTCACAGGACTTCACCGGCCAGGGTGAGGGCTTCGTGCGGACCGGCAGGGTCGTCTACGGCAGCTTCAACTACCGGCTGGGCGCGCTCGGCTACCTCGACTTCACCCGCTACTCGACGCTGGAACGCCCGATCGAGAGCAGCCTCGGGCTGCGTGACCAGGTGGCCGCGCTCGAATGGGTGCGCGCCAACATCCGCGGCTTCGGCGGGGACCCGAACAACGTCACACTGATCGGCGAATCGGCCGGCGGGAACGCCGTGATCACCCTGATGACGACACCGGCCGCCCGCGGCCTGTTCGCCCGCGGCATCGCCCAGAGCGCGCCATCCAACGCCGCCTACTCACGCGAGGTCACCGCCGCATGGGCGGCGGAATTCGTCGAGGAGCTGCGTGCCCTGCACCCCGGGGACGATTCCCTGGCCTCGCCGGCTGACCTGCTCACCACGGCCGACGCGGTCGACCTCGTCCGGGCCGGCCTGGTGCTGCAGATGCGCACGCCGGTCACGACCCCCGGCACGTTCTGCATGGCCCCGGTGGTGGACGGCGACTTCCTGCCCGAACGGCCCCTCGACGCGTTCCGGCACGGCCGCGCGCACCGGGTGCCGCTGATCATCGGCACCAACGACCGGGAGGGCTCCGTGTTTCGGGGCCGGCTGGACATCCTGCCGAAGTCGCCGGGTCGCATCCAGGCGATCTTCGAGCAGGCGCCGGCGAGCTCCCACGACGCGATGAGGAACGCCTACCCGGGGCTCCCGTTGAAGCGACCCGCCTCCGATTTCGGTGGGGACTACGCATTCTGGTACCCGAGCATGCTGGTGGGCGAACACCATTCGCGGGTCGCACGCGTGCACGTGTACCGGTTCGACGTGGCACCCCGGCTCATGCGCGTGCTGGGGCTCGACGCCACGCACGGCATCGAGATGTTCGCCCTGTTCGACAGCCTCAACGGGCGGTACGTGCGCACCATGACCGCTCTCGGCGGCCTCGCGCCGTACACGAGCGCGGGCGAGCGGATGCGCCGCCACTGGCTGCAGTTCGCGTGCACCGGCCGGGTCAACGACGCGTGGCCCGCTTACTCCGAGATCGAACGGCTGACGTTGATCATCGACACGGTCGATCGCGTCGAATCAGACCCGCGCGGGGAACGCCGAGCCGGCTGGCGGGAGTTCATGCCCGAGATCTAGCCGGCGACGGTGGCTCAGTCACCGATGCGCGTCCACGCGCCGCAGTCCTCAGTTTGGAATCCGACGGCCCAGGAGTCAATGCGCACGATCTGCCGCTCGTAGAAGGAGAAGTCGTTCGCGATGATCGGGTCGAAGCCGCCCTCGAAGCCGGACAGGGTCTCCCAGTAGCAGCCGTCGCCCCCGGGAGCCGAGTAAAGTCCCGGCATGATCTGGCGCGCGACCGAGAACAGCCCCACACTCGGCACCGTGGTCCTGGGGGTAAAGGTCGCGTCCTTCAAACGAATCCAGGAGCCGCAGTCCGACGTGCTGAAGCCCGCATCACTCGCGGAAATCGTCACGATGCGCTGACCGGAGCCGTAGTCGTTCGTGATGATGCTGTCGAACAAGCCGTCGAAGCCGGAGAGGCGTTCCCAGTAGCAGCCGGCAGTGGCCGCACGGGTGACATACGTTCCCGCAGACAGGCCATAGCCCATGCGGTAGGTGCCGTCACTCGGAATTGCAGTGGAAATCACGATGGCTGCCGTCGCCGCTGACACCCTCGACTTCGATGTGTAGCCCAGCTTCGAACCGCGAACGACAACCGAAATCCGCTTGCCGACATCGGGGCCAGAGGGAACATACGTCGAGGCTGTTGCGCCCGAGATGACGATGCCGTTGCGCATCCACTGATAGGTGAGCACGACAGGAGACGGACTCCAGATCCCCGGGTTCGCCGTGAGCTTCCTGGCGGTTGCAGCCACGCCGGAGATGGTGGGAGTCGGGGCGGCCGTCAGCAGCTTCTCGACCTTCAACGCGGGGCTGGTCCGGGAGGCTGTGGTGTAGCCGGACTTGCTGCCCGAGACGGTGACCGTGATCAACCGGCCGGCGTCCGCCGTGACGAGCGTGTACGTGGACGCCGTCGCGCCGGAAATACTGGCGCCGTCGCGCTTCCACCGGTACGCAAGGGTCACCGTGGCCGGCGTCCAGGATCCGGGCTTGGCGGTCAGCGTCCTTCCAACGCGGCCGGTGCCCGAGATCGAGGGAACCGGAGTCGCGGTGAGCAGCTTCTCAATCGAGGCGGCGGCGCTGGTCCGTGAGACGGGGGTGTAGCCGCTCTTGGAGCCCGTCACAACGGCCGTGACCTGGGTTCCGGCATCCGCTGTGACCAGCTTGTAGGTGCTCGTTGTCGCCCCCGGGATCGCAACACCATTCCGCTTCCATTGGTAGGCAAGGGTCACGACCGTCGGAGTCCAGGACCCCGCGGTCGCGGTGAGCACCTGGCCGACCCGGCGGGTGCCGGAAACGGTCGGCGTCGGCGTAGCCGTGAGCGGCTTCTCGATCCGCAGCGCCGCGCTCGTCCGGCTAACGGAGGTGTAGCCGGATTTGCTGCCCGCCACGGTGACCGTGATCGATCGGCCGGCGTCCGCAGCGACGACCACGTAGGTCGATGCCGTGGCTCCTGTTATGCCGGCGCCGTCGCGCTTCCACCGGTACGCGAGGGTCACCGTGGCCGGCGTCCAGGATCCCGGGTTGGCGGTCAGCGTCCTTCCAACGCGGCCGGTGCCCGAGATCGAGGGAACCGGACTCGCCGTGAGCAGCTTCTCAATCGAGGCGGCGGCGCTGGTCCGCGAGACGGTGGTGTAGCCGCTCTTGTAGCCCGTCACAACGGCCGTGACCTGGGTTCCGGCATCGACTGTGACCAGCTTGTAGGTGCTCGTTGTCGCCCCCGGGATCGCAACACCATTCCGCTTCCATTGGTAGGCAAGGGTCACGACCGTCGGAGTCCACGACCCGGCGGTCGCGGTGAGCACCTGACCGACCCGGCGCGTGCCGGAAACCGTCGGCGTCGGCGAAGCGGTGAGTGTGCTTTCCATTGTCAACGCGGCACTCGTCCGGGCCATGCTGGTGTAGCCGAGCTTCGACCCCGTCACGGTGACGGTGATTGCTTTTCCGGCATCCGTGGCCAGAACCACGTAGGTCGATGCCGTGGCCCCTGGTATCGCGACCCCGGCGCTCTTCCACTGCGTGGCCAGTGCAATCGGCTCCGGCGCCCAGGACCCCGGGCTAACCGTCAGCGTCTGGCCACTTCGCGGGGTTCCCTTGATGATGGGCGACGGCGAAGCGGTCAGGGCGCAGGCCGGAGCAGTTCCCTGAGCGACCTGTTGGAGCATGCTGCCGGTGAAGGTCGTCGTCGCTCCCAGGTCGCCGAGGGGGACCGTGGCAAGCCAGTCCAGTCGGCCGGCACCCGCGCACGCCCAGGTCACAGCATTGCCGGCGACGGTTCCCACCGTTCCAGACGAGCTGGAGACATCAAGGACAATCGCCTCGCCGTGCGCGCCCGCCAGGACAGGAAGGTCAACAGCGAGGCCGGCGAGCGCATCCGCCAGCGGCACAACCTGATCGGTCAGGGTCACGTCAGTGAGGTGGCTCAGGCCGGCGAGGGCCGTCAGGTCGGTGATGGCGTTGCCGGCGACGTTCAGGGTCATCAGGTTCGTGGCGAACTGCAGCGGACCCAGGTCGGAGATGTCCGCGCCAGGGCAATCGAGCGCTGTGAGCAGGCCCAGGTCGCCCTGCGTGACGGCGGTTCCGGCGCCGATGCCAAGTTGGTTGGCGACGCAGGCCTCCAGCCCGACATCCCCGAAGGCGACGGGATCGGTCGAGGCGCCGACCTCGGCGTACGCGGCCGCAGGCACGGTGATGGATGCCGCAACGAGCGCTCCGGCAGCGAGAATGGCGGCAAAGCGCCGTCGAGCTGAACCCCGGGTGGCATGTGTCGAGCGTTCAGTAGACAGCATTGATTCCCCCAGGTTGTTCGGACATTCCAGAAGTCCGATTCGCTCATGGCTGCCGAAATCACGCGAGCACGGCCCCACTCCCGAGTCGGAGCCTAACAACGCCCGAGGGGCTGGAGCCAGCGTCGGAGTACCCCCAAAAAGCCCGGCAATCCCCGCGCGTCTAGCCGGCGACGGTGGGTTCGGCCGACAGGTAGCTGGCCTTCCAGGCCGTGAACGTGCCCGGGCTCAGGTAGGCGGCAACGCCGTGCTGCCCGGCCCACGCCGTCGCGAGGGCCGTGTCGCGGGTCTCGAGCCAGGCGGCGCGGCCGCGGCCGTCTCCCGCGAGCGCATAGATCGTGCCGATTGCGTCCTTCGTGGAGTAGAGAGATGACATGCCGTTGTTCCTTTGCGCGATGGGGGTTTGAATGGACTGACCGGGGGAACTGACCCCGGTCATCGAGTCGTAGCCGAGGTAGACCGGGTAGGCGAACCACTGGTTCCTGGGGCGATTGAGCGTGCGGTCCTTGTTCTGCACGGTGCCGTTGCCGTACGCACCGACCGGCAGAACGGTCGGGGTGGTATTGCCCTCGATCGTGCGGATGCGTCCCCCGCCGATGTCGGTGACCAGGCCGACGTGCTGCATGGTGCCGGTGCCGCTCCAGTCCATGAACATCAGGGCGCCCGGATTGGCGACCGTGCCCGTGCGCCCGAGGGCGGCATAGGCCTTGTAGAGCGCCGTGCAGCCGAGGGCCTGCGGCGCCCCGTTGGCCCGAAGAAACCAGTTGACGAATCGATCGCACCACCCCACGGCGGTGGAGCGGCTGGACCAGCCCTCCGTCGCCGGGCAGGCCAGGGACGCCTTGCCGGTCTGGAGCCGCGCCGTCGCGACCACCGTCGCGAGGGACTGCGTTGGGGCGACCGTGGGCCAGGTCGCCGCCCAGGCCGGGTCGCCGTCGAAGAGGTTCGAGGCGACGGCGCCGAACGCGGCCATCGACAGGCCGCCGGCGACGACGGATCGGCGGGACAGGCCGCCATGGACGGAGACCATGCTGTCGCGTTCGCTCATCGTGGCCCCCTTCGCCCTGACCACTATGCCAGCAGGCGCACGGCCCGCGCTCACCCCAAAAGGGGCCGCGACGCCGTCCGTAGCTCGCCGGTTTCCGATTGACAGCTAGAGCTTTCGCTCCCCACCGAACGACCAGTGACTTCGAGGCACGCCCTCGACTACTACCCAGGTGTTCTCTCGTGAGCTTTCGCCGCACACGGACACCACAGCTTCGGTCACCGCCGATGTCAGCCGGCCCGCAAACTCATCATCCGACAAGCGGTCTTCGAAGACCTTCACAGTCACGAACGGCATTGTCTATCTCCTTCAGCATTGGGGCAATTCAGGCTCATCGTGCAGAATCGGGGGCAGCCGACCTACGACCAGATCTTCGCGACCTGCGCAGCGTGTTCGTGCCGGGCCTCGAGCGCCTGATCCATCGTGACGGCCACGAAGCGCGTCTTTGTGCCCGGCGCACACCGCGCCACAAGGTCCATGTCGGTTGAAATCACGGTGGCGACCATCGCGTAGCCTCCGCCCGACACCGCGTCGCGGTGCAGGATGATCGGCTGGGTGCCGCCCGGAATCTGGATCGAACCCACGGCATACCCGGCATCCACAATGTTCGACGGGTCCTGGCCGGCGCCGAACGGCTGTTCGCGCTCCCGCCACTGGACACCCGGGCCGCTGTAGCGCAGACCCATCCGGTCGGCAACCGGGGTCAGTGTCCACTCGGCGTTCAAGAGGTTGTCGATCCCCTCCTGGGAGAGGTGGTGGTCATAGAGACCGAGCATGACGCGCACGCTCACATCGCGCGAGAAGACCGGCCGGTCTTCCTCTGCAATCGTTGCCAAAACGGGCAACCCATTGTCAATCGGCGCACCCACAGGCAGCACGTCATTGGCGGCGAGCGCCCTGCCCTCAAATCCGCCGATTGCCCCAATCGGGTAGGTGGAGCGCGACCCGAGTACCGATGGCACGTCTATGCCGCCGTGCACCGCAATGAAGTATTTCGTGCCGCCTTGAATCACGCCGAACCGCAGCTCGTCTCCTGCCGCGAGCGCCAGGCGTGCGTACTGGGGGGCAGGCATGCCGTTGATGAACACGTCGACGGGCGCGCCCGTGACGGCAACTATGGCATCCGTCGTCGTCACAACCCTGGGGCCGATGTAGGTGCACTCGAGCACGGCCTCTGCAGGGGTATTGCCAACAAGGCGGTTACCGAGAGAGGCGGAGTACTGATCCATGGCCCCGCCCTGGGGGATCCCGTAACGGTAATAGCCGATCCGGCCCTGGTCCTGCACTGTGGTGGAGAGGCCTGGCTCTCGAATTTCAAATGCCATTGAGCGCCTCCAGAAGCGTCGCCTTGTAGCCTTCGGGGTCAGCGAGTGCCGCTGCCAGATCAAACGAAACCGGCGCCTGCCGATAGGTGAATGTGCCCGCCTCGACCTCGGCTTGAATGCGCTTGTATTCGGCCTCGTCGACTGGCTTGAACTTGACGATGTCGCCGGGCTTGAAGAAGACCATGAAGTCCGCGAAGTCTGCCAGCTCCTGACCCGGGTCGAAGATGGGAGCGGCGGCAACACCGAACATCTGGTAGCCGCCCGCGCCGCGCACCGAGTAGATGCAGCTGAAGCATCCGCCGTGACCGATCGTCAGGGCGGGGGTATCGGTGCGGGGGCTGAGGTATTTTGGCACCTCGAGCTGGTGCTCGCGGTCGACGAGCTGATAGAGGAACGGCAGACCGGCCACGAAACCAACCATGGAAACGAGCCAGGGCGATTCGTGGTGCCGCTTGATGAATTCGGCGGCGTCGGCAAGATTGTTCACTTCGGCGGCATAGTCGAGGTCGTTGCCCTCGGGTCGCTGGTGGTAGCCGGCACGAAAGCGCGCACCGGTCTCGTTCGTGTACGGGTCGTTGTACCAAACGGGAATTTCAACGATGCGGGTTTCCAGCACTTGCCTGGTGGATGCACGCACCTCTGCCTCGAGGGAACGCGCCACCTGTTCGAGCTCGGCGGGTGGGAGCGTATCCGGGTTGAAGCGGATCAGGAGTGACGCATTTGCGGGGCAGATGTCGATGACCCCGTCCAGTGCCTTCGCTTCGAGTGCGTTCGCGATGCTGTTCGAGATGAAGTTGGCCTCGAGAGACATCCCTTCCGCGATTTCAATGAAGAGGAACTCGTCGCCGCCCCACGTGTAGCGCGCCTGGGATTGTTGCGTCATGCGGGTACTCCCAACAAGTCGGGTACGGATTCGATGTAAGCGGTGTGGTGGGTGACCTGACGGAAGTCGTCGAGTGCGACGAGCGTGCGCAACAGTCCTGCGGTGGTTTTGACACCCTCGATGCGCGCCTCGCCGAGAACGCGTTCGGCGCGCGAAATCGCCAGGTCGCGGGTGGGCGCCCACACGATGATTTTGCCCAGGAGCGAGTCGTAGAAGGGTGCCACGGCGTTGCCTGCGATGAAGCCGAAGTCGACTCGCACCCCTGGACCACCTGGCAGGTGGAGGGAGGAGATCACTCCCGGGCTGGGCATGAAGTTGTTGCTGGGGTCTTCGGCGTTGATTCGGAACTCCAGCGCGTGCCCGGTGAAGGCGACGTCCTCCTGCGAGTAACCGAGCTTCTCGCCGGAGGCGATGCGCAACTGTTCGCGCACGAGGTCGATGCCCGTGATCGCCTCGGTGATGGGGTGCTCGACCTGAAGCCGTGTGTTCATCTCAATGAACGCCACTTCCTCGGTCTCGGGATCGTAGAGGAACTCGACGGTCCCGGCGCCGACGTACGAGGCCTGACGCGCAAGGTCAACAGACGAGTCCCGCATCAGCTGACGCACATGGTCCGGCAGCCCGGGCGCCGGAGCCTCTTCGAGCACTTTCTGCTGGCGGCGCTGCATGGAGCAGTCGCGGTCGCCCAGGTGCACATAGTTTTCCCCGTCACCAAAAATCTGCACCTCAACGTGACGGGCTCTCGTGACAAAGAGTTCGAAATAGACGTCTGACGAGTTGAATGCGGCGAGCGCCTCCGCCTGCGCGATTCCGACCGTGGAAACGAGGTCGGCGGGGCTTGCGACCAGGCGGATCCCCCGGCCACCACCACCGGCGGACGCCTTCACGACCAGCGGGTACCCAATTCCGGCAGCGATGCTGACAATGTCGTCGCCGTCGCGGAGCGCCCCCTCCGTGCCGCGAAGCGTGGGAACGCCGGCGTCGATTGCGGCTTGACGGGCCCGGGACTTATCGCCCATGAGTTCGATGGATTCCGGTGACGGGCCGACCCAGGTGATTCCGGCTGCGATGACCTTGCGGGCGAATGCCGCATTCTCCGAGAGGAAGCCGTAGCCGGGATGCACCGCGTCGGCGCCACTCTCAATGGCGGCTTTGAGGACGGCGTCCTGGTTGAGATAGCTGAGGCTGGCGGGCGCCGGTCCAATGACGATAACTTCGTCGGCGAGTTCGGCGGCGTATGACGTCTTGTCGGCCTCGCTGACGACGGCGACGACGACGATGCCCATTTCATGGGCGGTGCGGATGATGCGGACCGCGATCTCGCCGCGGTTGGCTACGAGCAGTTTCTTCATGAAGTAATCCCGTGATTAGGGTGCATCGTTGGCACTAGTTGGTCACGGCGATGACGTCACCGGGGTTGACCATGCCGAAGTCTTCAATTTCAAACCTTGTGAGGACGCCGGCGGTCTCGGCGCGCACCTCGCTGAACTGCTTCATGATCTCGATGAGGCCAATGGTCTGGCCCGCCTCGACGGTGTCACCTTCGTTCACGTAGGGGTCTTTGCCGGGGCCGGGCTTGCGGTAGAAAATACCGGGCAGCGGGGAGATGATGTTCTCGCTCATGTGCTCTCTTTCATTGGGAGATCTTGGGTGGCACAGGCGCTGTCGGCGCTTCGCGTGCGGTGGGTCCAGGTGGGTCCAGGTGGGTTCAGGCAGTCAGTCGCGCAGCGCCGCGCGGACTGCCTCCGCGACCTCCGGCGAGTTGGGAGTGTCCGAGTGGACACAGACGCTGCCGAAGGGAATTTCGAGCAGCGTACCGTCGACCGCGGCAACCGTGCCGTTTTCGAGCACGCGACGCACACGTGCTGAGGCTGCTCCGGGGTCGGTGTGCTCGGGGCGGCGAAGGATGATGAGTCCACCCTCCGGGTTGTAGTCCAGGTCCACATACAGCTCGCCAACAAATTCGACGCCTTCACGCTCGGCCACGCGCTGGTGCGCGCTGCCGGCGATCCCGAACACGGGCACCCCGTAGGTTTTTGCAACGTTCACGGCGCCCTGCATGAGGGCTTCGTCACGGGCGAGCATGCCGTAGAGCGAGCCGTGGGGCTTGATGTGGTTGAGGGGCATGTCGTACTTGTCGAGAAACCCAGTGAGAGCGCCGACCTGGTAGCGGATGATGGACTCAACCTCTTCGGGGTTGAGCTTCATTTCGCGGCGGCCGAAGCCGACCAGGTCGGGCAAGCCAGGGTGTGCACCGACGCGAACGCCGTGCTTCCTGGCCAGGGCCACTGTGGCATCCATCGTGTCCGGATCACCGGAGTGGAATCCGCAGGCGACGTTGGCCACGTCGATTAACGCCATGAGGGCCTCGTCGTTGCCGAAGCTGTGGAGACCGAACGCTTCACCCATGTCGGAATTAATCAGAATTTCTGAACGTCGTTGTGCAGGAAGCATAAACTCACGCTACGCCCGCACCCCGAGTCGCTCCCAGTAGGCAATTGCCCTAAGCTTTGAGCTAAATTTGTGCAGGCTTACAAAAAATGAGGTTTTGATGCGCGTTGTTGACCTTCTCCTTGAGCCTTCCCTTCAACTCCGGCTCCAGACGCCATCAACGAAGGCTCGGCTTGAGTGCGAAGTGAGCGGCTGCTCACCTACCGAACTCATGGATCCAACCCCTTACCTCGATCCCGACTCGCTCCTGCTCACCAGCGGCATCGGAATGAACTTCAGCGAAGAACGAACCTGGGATGCCTTCGTCGAGCGCCTGGCCGACGTGCCCGTTTCGGCGATCGTTTTCGCGACGGGGATGGCCCACCGGGTGCTTCCGCCAGGGCTCGTCACCGCCTGCGCCACGTACGACGTGCCGCTGCTCGAAGTCCCCTCCGTCGTGCCGCCGCTCCAGGTGGACCGGCATGTCGAAAGTGTCATGCAGGCAGAACGCCTCGTTGTCGTGAACCGCGGCTGGACCCTCGCGGACGAGTGCGCGCGGCTCGCGAACAAGGGCGCCGAAGTCGTCACCCTGCTCGCCGCAGTCTTCGACACGGTTCAAACTCCGCTCGCGGTTTACGACGCCTACGGGACGGTGATCGCCCAGTACCCGGAGATCGTGTCCTGGGCACCCGGAATCAGCAAGAAGCCCAGGGCAGGAGTACTCAACATCCCCCTCCCCATGGGGCTCAACAACCCGTGCCACCTCGCCGTACGGCAACCCGATAATGACACCCCGCTGGCATCACTTCTCGGGCCGGTCGCGTCTATCATCGCGCTGCAGCTCAATCGCTCCGTCGTCGTCGATGCGAGCCGACATCAGGAAATCAAGCTCCTCGTGACCGTTTGCGAGGCCTGGGAAGAAGCGACCCACACCGACGTCACCAAAGCATTCAACACGCTCGGGCTCGACCGGCGCTCCGAGACCACCCTCCTCGTCGCCGACATGAGCGGCGAATTCGCGTCCACGTCATGGCAGCTCCGAGTCGCATTGCATGACACCTTCCACACGGTGCGCGTTACCGAGTTCGACGGCCGACTGGTCGCCTTTGCGCAGCTGCCGCGGGAAGACTTCGACACGGTCGCCCAGCGACTCCTTCGGATCCACGCAAGACAGCCGCTCGTACTTAAAGCACCCACCACAAGCCTCTTCGAGTTGCGGCTCTCGGTCGTTCACGCGCTCGACCTTGTGCGACACATCGAGCGGCCTCAGCTCGCGCCAGACCTCGGGCTGAGCGCCGTCGTCACCGCGACCGCGGGCCGTGGGGCGCGTGAAGCCGCGCACAGGTTCCTCGCCCCGCTGGTCGAACATGACAGCAAACGCTCAAGCCAACTCCTCGACACACTGAGCACGTATCTGCGCCATAACGCCCAACCGTCCCGAACGTGCGACGCGCTGTTCATCCACCGCAACACGCTCAATTACCGGCTTCGCCAGATCGAGAACCTGCTCCGAGTGCAGCTTGACACCGTCGACGGCCAGGCCACCAGCCTGTTTGCGTTGCGCCTCGCGGGCCTGGAGACGCACTAGTCAGGAACTCCGCCGACGCGGCCGACGCGGCACGGGCGGGCGCATGAAAAAGGTGGGGCACCCCGAAGGGCGCCCCACCTGTGTGAGCCGCGGCGGCGGTTACCGCTTGACGCGGAGCGCGGTTCTGGAGGAAGTGCCGTTCCAGAGGAGCGCGTAGACAACCGCAGCAACAACCGCAGTGGTGATCGGGCCCCAGGTCGCACCCACACCGGCCAGGTCCGGGTTGATCGCCCCAAGCTGGAGCATGAGGATGCCGATGGCTGTGGCCGCGATCCAGGCGATGAGGCCCGAGTTGTTGAACGAGCGGTAGTGCGCGTCGCCGAGCATGCCATGTTCTTCATTCTTGCCACGGTTCAGCAGAATGTGCGTCAGCGCGATCGCCACCCACGCCGTGACCAGGACGCCCTGCCACGCCAGCGCGAGCAGGATGTACTGCACGATGGGCAGCAACATGAGCAGGAAGATGATCAGCGACGAGATGAGCACCCAGACCAGGTTGGGCAGCTTGACGCGGAAAACGCGCTCCCCGAATGACTTGAGGTTTGCTGCACCGAGGTAATAGTTGGCGGTGTTGATCCGGGTCTGCGAGACGAAGACGACGATCAGGCCGAGAATGCCCATCATGGAGACGAGACCGCCTGCCACGCCGGTCTCCGAGACCTCCATGCCGGGAATGGTGAAGGTGAGGAAGATGCCCACGATTGCGCTGAATCCGTAAGCGACGATGTAGAACAGCCAGCCGAAGCTCCAGCGCTGGTGGAACTTGATGTCTTTGCGCTTGCCGAGGGCCGCGTAGTCCATAGTGAACATCATCATGATCCACACGCCCATGTAGCCGGCGAAGGTGGCCAGCCAGCCGGGTCCGCCGACGGCGAGCGGCACGGCGAGGTCAGCCTGCTGCGTGAGCCAGGTGTCGGTGAATCCGTACTGCACGCCTGCCCAGATCACGGCGGCAATGAGCCCGCCCAGGTAGATGGGCAGGAGCCATCCGTTGAGCTTGTCGATGAACTTGCGTGCGCCGCCGAGGATCAGCGGCGTGGAGTAGACCACAACAATCAGGTACCACATCCACGTCGGACCGCCGAATGCCGTCTGGAAAGCGTAGGCGACGATGGATCCTTCGAAAACCGCGTAGTAGATGGCGACGAGGGCGAAGATGATCGTGGCGATGGACGAGCCGGCAGTCCCGAGGATGGTGCGCGAGAACAACGCCACGGTGGTGCGGTTGTTGATCGCGTACTTGGCGAGCACCCGGTTGATCAGACCGTAGACGAAGATCGTGAGTACGAGGCCGATAACAGCGTTGAGGGTGCCGTAGGCCATCGCCATGGCGGCCCCGATATAGACGAAGAACATCGCGCTGGCGACGCCGTACCACGCCATCGAGAGCGAGCCGCGAGTCATCTGATCTTCATCGTTGCCCTCTCTGTAGAGCGCATCCGTGGCCTCAACGGTGTCGTTGCTGCCAGTCAAATTCAAGTTCACTGTTACCTCCGATAGTGACAGGCGCGAACGGCCGGAACGTCGTTGTGGGTGGCGCTCGCATGCGACTGTCGTGTGGTGATGCCGTGCCTTGGAGCCGAGCGGTGCGCGGCCCAAGTCATTCGTGGTGAGGGAGAGTGTGAGCGCCGCGAGGCTTTCACATTCAGCAATCATGGGTAAATACTGCAGGTGCTAACAAGTGGGCATGCGCCCGAGGAATACTCGAAATATTGTGCTGTTGCACAATATCTGGGCGGGCATCCTGCACCTCGCGCTGGCTTGCGCATGCCCGGTCGGATGCCCGCCCCAGACTTCCAGGGCGTCTGCTGCGGTCAGCCCCAGTGTTGCGCCGACCGCCGTTCCATCAGCGCACGGAACTGATCGGTGGTCGTGGGAAAGAGCTCGCCCGTGCCCCAGTCGAGGATGACGCCATGGCGGCGGATCACATCGAGCATGTCGATCTCGCCCGACTTGTAGCCTTCTGCGATCACCGTGGGGTCGACTTCGAGCCACCCCTGCCGCTGCGCGGAAATTGACTCGCGCTTGGCAGCGGTGGAGGCAAAATCGATTCGGAAGTCATCGAGCTCGGCATCGATCTCATCGATCACCACACCGTAGTCCTCGGCAGCGCGACGCAGCGAGACGTAGCCGTCGATGACGTCGTCCAGCACTTCTTCCGCCGGGCGTTCAAGCGGGTCGCCGTACCCGCCGCCACCGGCGGAGGGGCGGATGAAGGAGTCCCCGGGCTGCAGGGGCACCGACGAGAAGTTTGAGCCGAGGAACCTCTCGTTGTCAGATCCGCGGTTGAGCCACACGCCGTGCGGGATCGAGGGCAACCCGCCTTCAATGCCCCAGGTGATGGAACGAGCCCGGTCGCAGGAGTAGCTCATCACTGTGGACTCAGCGTCGGTCAACGTCCCGCCCTTTTCGATGCCGCAGCCACCGCGAAAGCGACCGGGGCCACCCGAGTCGACGGCAATCTGATGCACCGAGGTGAGCACGGGCGAGAGACGCTCCTGACCTTCGAGCGGCTGCACGGCGAGGCCGGGGCCGAACACGGGTGCGGTCGCCGTCGAGCCGTCTTTGGACGCGCGGCCACCCCAGCCGCCGGCCATCCAGTCGTACCACATGAAGTAGGGCTTCTTCTCGCTGCGCGCATCGCGGCCGCCCACGAGCAGGTATTCGAGATTGAACGCACACGCCATGGCCCGCTCGGGCATGACCTGGGACCAAATTTCGAAAATGCCGTTCATCAGCTTCTCGTAGGGGCCGGAGCAGAAGCCGGTGACCGCGTAGGGCCATCCAGCGTTCACGACGGTGCCCTCGGGCCCGATGTCCGCGGTGACGGCCGCATAGAATCCCGAGTTGAGTGGCACGTCAGGAAAGAACGTCTTGGTGCCGGCGTAGATGGCTGAGAACGTTGTGCCATAGCCCGAGTTGAGGAATGTTTCAACAACCGGTGCCGAGCCGGTGAGGTCATAGTGAATGCCCTCGCCGTCCAGGGTGAGCTTGATCTTGATGGGTACGAGCCCCTCACCCTTTCCGGGATCGGCATCCATGTAGTCGACTGTTTCCCAGGTGCCACGCGGCAGCGTCTCCAGGCGGCGGCGCACGGTTCGCTCCACGTAGTCCTGTGTCTCCTTGAGCGCGGTCTTCACCGTTGCGGTGCTGTATCGGCCAATGAGGCGTTGCATTTGTCGCTCGCACACAGCGGTCGCCTCGGACTGGGCGTGCAGGTCGCCCATAGCCTGTGCAGGCGCACGCGTGTTGGAGACGAGCAATTGCGCCACATCGTGGAGAAACACGCCCTTGGACCAGACCCGCACCGGAGTTATGCGCAGGCCTTCCCCGAAGTGCTCCTTGGCGTTCACATCGAAGGAACCGGGCACGTTGCCACCGATGTCGGCCCAGTGCCCCTTGTTCTGCGCATAAGCGATCACTTCGCCATCAGCAAAGATCGGACGAATAAATGACACGTCGTTGAAGTGAGTGCCCCCCCGATATGGGTCGTTGATGGCGAAGACGTCGCCGGGGTGAATGTCCGTCCCGAATTCCTCAATCACGGCCTTGCACTGGAAGTGCAGCGTGCCGACGTGGACGGCGATGTCCCCTGAACCCTGCATCACGGTGTTGCCCTCGGCATCACACAATGCCGAGGAGAAGTCGCGCGAATAGATGACGAAGGAGTAGCAGGTGCGCAGGATCTGTTCGCTCATGAGGTCAACGCTGGTTGCGAAGGCGTTCTTGAGCACCTCGAAAGTGACCGGATCCAGCGTGGTCAGGGGGGCGGTTGCGGTTGCCGTTGCGGTGTTACCCATGGAGTATCTCCTCGAGGTGAATACGGATGTTGAGCCATTCGTCGATCTCGGCGTGTGTGTATGGCGGCACCACCGTGGTCGAGTCGAGTTGGTTGATGATGGCCGGGCCCCGGAACCTGGCCCCGGCCGGGATGGTGTCGCGGTCGTACACCGGCGTGTCCAGCCAGCCGTCGGCGCCGAAGTACACGGGATGGGTATCGATCGGCGTCCCGGGGTGGGTCGACGTGCGCGCATGCGGTCGAAACGAGGGCTTGGGTGTCTTGCCGATGGCGGCGAGGTGCAACTGGTAGATTTCCACCGGCGTGCCATCCTGTCGAAAGGCGAACTCGCGCTCGTACTGCTCGTGAAACGCCGTGATCGCCTGCTTGAGCGCTCCCTCGCCCGACCCCATCGGCACCGAGAGAGAACGCCACTGGCCCAGGTAGCGCATCGACACTTGCCGCTGCAACAGCGCGTTTTCGTCGGCGACACCCTCATGCCGCAAGCGGGCGGATGCCTCAGACTCGAGGGCGGTGAAGCTTGCCTCGAGGTCATCGGCGTCCGCGTTTGCGGCCAGCCCGGTGTACATCTGTGACAGGTCGTGACGAATGTCAACGAGCAGGCATCCCATCGCCGAAGTGACGCCGGGGTTCGGCGGCACGATGACGACAGGGATGTTCAATTCGCGGGCAACGTCAGCACCGTGCAGCGCACCCGCGCCGCCGAAGGCGAGCAGCGCAAAGTCGCGCGGGTCGTAGCCTCGACGAATCGAGATGAGACGCACCGCGTCTGCCATGTTCGCATTGGCGACCGCGACGATCGCGTGGGCTGCCTCGGCCAGTTCCAGGTTGAGTGGCTCCGCAATGAATCGGGTGATGGCCTCTGCGGACAGGCGCTTGTCGAGGCTCTTGGCGCCGCCGGCGAGCGAGGTGCCGAGCCGGCCGAGCACCACGTTGGCGTCGGTGTTTGTCGGCTGGTCGCCGCCCATGCTGTAGCAGGCGGGCCCGGGGTCCGCCCCGGCCGACTGGGGGCCGTTACGTAGTGACCCGGCAATGTCGATGTGGGCGAGCGATCCGCCGCCCGCGCCGATGGTGAGCACTTCGATCGAGGGAAAGATGATCGGGTGGCCGTACTCCACCTGCCACTCCTTGGTGATGCGCAGCTCGCCGTCAGCGATGAGGGCGATGTCCGTTGACGTGCCGCCCATGTCGAGGCTGACCGCGTTCTCGTAGCCGCACTGCTGGGCGATGTGCTTTGCGGAGATCGCCCCCGCGGCGATGCCCGAGGCGGCCAGGCGCACCGGGTACTTCTCGACCATGCGAGGGGTCATGGAGCCGCCACCCGAGTGCAACAGCAGCAAGTCGCCGGCGTAGCCGCCCTCCTTCAGATGGGTGGCGAGGCGGTTCACGTAGCCCGACACGAGCGGAGCGAGCACCGCGTTCGCGACCGCGGTATTGAACCGGTCGTATTCGAAGATCTCGGGCAGAATCTCGGCCGAGGTCGAGACAGTGGCATCCGGGATCTCCTCTTCGAGGATCTCGCGCATACGGGTCTCATGGGCCGGATTCGCGTAGGAGTTGAGGAAGCAGACGGCGATGGTTTTGGCGCCGCGCCGTTTCAGCAGGGCCGCCACCCGGCGGGCCTCCTCCTCGTCGAGCGGGGTGACCGTGCGTCCCGAGAAGTCGATACGCTCGCTCACCTCGAATCTGTCACGGCGACGAATGTAGGGACCAGAAACGTCGTTGTAGGCATCCCAGAGGTCGTCCTTGGTACCGTCGCGAATCTCGATGACGTCACGAAACCCTTTGGTGGTGACGAGGGCGGCGGCCGGAAACTTTCTTGTGATCAGAGCGTTGGTCGCCACGGTGGTGCCGTGCGAGAACAGGCTGACGTCGGACAGGTTGATCTCACCCCGTTCAACGCCGTTCATGACGGCGATCATTGGGTCATGCGGCGTTGAGGGAACCTTTGTCACCCGCATGGTCTTCGTATCTTCGTCGAAGATGCACACGTCGGTGAAGGTTCCGCCAACATCCACGGCTACGCGGAGTTGTGTCATCGGTGTTCCTCCTGGGATTTCTGGGACTGGTCAATGAATGGATTGATGACAACTGTGGGGGCACGGTTCCCGTTCGTCATTAGAAAAATCCAAACCTCGACCGGAGCACGCCTGTAGAATCTCCAAAACCCCCCGGACAACGCAGGACCGGATCTGAACTTTCTCAGATTTTTTCCTCCGCGCGGGCGAAATTCGGGCGCGGAGGAGAGGCATGGAGCAGGGAACCGGTTCAAACCCGTCGCTAGCGGACCAGGCCGCGGAGCTAACCCTCACCCTCAAAGTCACGACCCTGCTCCTGAACGCTGTGTCTATGGAGGAGCCGGTGAAGGCGCTCGTCGGACGGGTCGCCGACCTGTGTCATGGCGCGGCCGTGGTGTATGACGCCGACGGGGCAATTGTCGAAAGCTCAGGCGAGGCCCCCACCCGGCTGATCTGGAACGAGGTGGCGGCCTCGCACGCGACCGATCAGGAGTTTTCCATTGGCCGATGGCACCTGCGCACCCGCACGGTGGCCCTGCACGACGGCGTGCACGTGCTGGCCATCGGCACCCGCAGCGAGGACCTGCTGCCCCGGCTCGGTGACGTGCTGCTCGACACCGCCGAGCGCATGCTGGCAGCGGTGAATGGCATCCAGCACGGGGCGAGCCTGCGCGATCGCCGAGACAACGCGCACGTCCTGGCCACGCTGCAGGATGGGGTCCTGCCCTCGCGCGAGCACCGGCACTGGGGACGACTGGCGCAGTACAAGTTCCCGAGTTATGTTCCGCTGCGCGCGCTGGAGGCGGCGGCGCCCGGGGGCGAATCGGCGACCGAGGCGCACGTGCAACGGCTGATCGATTCGGCCAAGAGCTTCGGAGTGGCACTGCTCGTTTCGATCCGCAGGCTTGATCAAGAGACACCGGCGACCATCAGCGCGGTCATTCCCGCGGCCGGACGTGCCGAGGCGTGGCTCAATCAGGTCGCGCAGACGCTCACCGTGGGCACGTCGGCGCCCTTCGGGGCGTTAGCGGAAACCCCGGCGGCATTCCGCGAGGCCGAAATGGCGTTGGAGATCGCCCGGTCACGGGCACGCTCCTTTGCAGCCGACGCCGGCCCTGCGACGGCGACCGAGATCGTGCGCCTGGACGAAGTCGACCTCGCGACCTGGCTGCTCTCCCAGGTGGATGGACAGCAGTTGCTGGCACGCATGCGCCCGATTCTGCACGAACTGCGCGGTGCCGACACGTTGCACGCAACGCTGGTGACTTATCTGGCGTTGGATCAGAACATCACAGCCACCGCGCAGGCCATGTTCGTGCATGCCAACACGATCAGGTATCGACTCGGGAAGATCGAGGAGCTGTTCGGCGAGCCGGTCACGTCTGCGGCATTCGTGACGAACCTGTACCTGTGCCTCCAGAGTCCTGTGCTGGGGCGTCAACGTGCGCTGGGCCACCAACACGACGTCGCGGCCGGCGGGTAAGCCGGCGCGACTCGGGCAAGCGGGGCAAGTATGCTCGGCTCAACGACAACACAATCGAAGGAACCGCTATGGCCATCAGCGAGACCCAGATCGACAACGGCATCTTTCGGGTGACGAAGTGGGTGATCGAGCCCGGTGGAGCGATCCCCATGCACCGGCACGAATTCGAGTACGTCGTGGTGCCTCTCGTCAACGACACGATGTATGTCACAAACGCCGACGGGTCGGAGATTGCCGCGGAACTGCGCATCGGCCAGAGCTACACTCGCCCGGCGGGCGCGGAGCACACCGTGGCGAACCGAGGCACGGCCACGATCGTGTTCGTCGAAACCGAGAAGCTGTCCTAGCGACCCTCGACGCGCAGTTCGCAATTTAACGAACTCGGCCGTTGCACAGGCTGAATTCCCCAGTGCGGAGACGGTGGGATTTGAACCCACGGTGCCCCGTAAAGGGCACTCCACCTTAGCAGGGTGGTGCACTAAGCCGAACTATGCGACGTCTCCTTGGTGCTTGCGCTGCAAACACACGAGTTCAATCATAACCGCACCGGGGGCCTCCGGAGGAACCAGGCCCGGATGCCGCCGGCGGTCACTACTGGTTGTTGAGCGTGCGGCCGACCGAGCAGGTGAACTCGTCCGCAGTCTGGCCGGTGGCCGAGTCGGGGAGCACCGTCGCCGGGACGCTGGGCTTCGGTGCCGGCGTTGCCGACGTGCCGGGCTTCGGTGTGGCCGACGCGGTGGGCTCGGGCGTCGCCGGGGCATCCGGGTCAGCAGTTGCTCCCCGGCCGGTCGAGCCTCCCAGCTGGATCGGCTGGTCGGCGGCGATGGTCGTGAACATGTCCTCGAAGTCCGGCTGCAGGGGCTTGACGCCGCTGTCGACCTCGCCCGTGGGCACCTGCACGAAGACCACCTTGTCCAGGTCGATGTCCTTGAGCGCCAGCGCGATCGAGATCAGGGTGTCGACGTTGTTGAGGCTCGTCGACAGCTGCATGTTGGCGGTCGCCGCCTTGGCGAGCGAGTACACCTTGGTGGGGTCGGAGAGCGTCTCGGAGCTCTTGATCGTGCGGAGCAACGCGGACATGAAGACCTGCTGGTTGTTGATGCGGGTCAGGTCGCTGCCGTCGCCGATGCCGTGGCGGGTGCGCAGGAACTGGAGGGCGGCCAGGCCCTGCAAGGTGTGCTTGCCGGCCTTGAGGTAGGTGTCGGTGTGCTTGTCCTCGATGTCCTCGGCGACACAGACCTCGACGCCGCCGACCGCGGTCGACATGGCCATGACCCCGCCGAACTGCACCTCGGCCGCATAGGGAATCTTGAGCCCGGTGAGCTCCTCCACCGTGAGCACGGTGCAGGCGAGCCCGCCGTAGGTGAGGGTCGTGTTGATCTTCTGGCTGCTCATCGCGTCGTAGGTGCCGCCCTTGCCGTCGGGGCAGCCGGGGATGGGCACGTACATGTCGCGGGGAAAGCTGATCACGGAGGCGTTGCTGTGGTCCTCCGAAATGTGCAGCAGCATCGTCACGTCGTTGAGGTCGCCGGTTTCGTCCTCGCCGCCGAACACGGCGGCCTGGCCCTTGCGGCTGTCACTGCCGACGAGCAGCAGGTTCACGCCACCCTTGATCGCGCTGAACTTCGGACCGGGCTCGCCCTCGACCTCGTTCTCGAGGTGGACACCGGGCTTGACGCTGGCCACAACGTCGTAGGCCGCGATCGCGGCGACAGACACGCCACTGACCATGAGAACGGCCAGGGCCGCGGCGATGAACTTGAACACGGTCGTAACCGGGTTGGATTTCTTCAGCCGGCCGTGCCGGGCGATGGTGCTCAGCTTCGATCGCGAAGAGCGTGGACGCATCTGGTCGCTCACTCTGATCCCTTCGTTCCTGGCTGGCGGTGACACCTCGCAATGCGGAGGGCGTGGGATTCGAACCCACGAGACATTTCTGCCCACCAGTTTTCAAGACTGGCTCCATCGGCCGCTCGGACAGCCCTCCCGGTTCGCGAACGAACAAGGCCCGATTCTAGCCGATAGCGGACTCTCCAGAATGACAGGATTACCTGAAAACCGGCTGCATGCGGGTCTAGAGCGTGCCGAGCACGAGCGCGAGTCCGTCGTCGAGAACCGAGGCCGTGATCTCGCCGGCCGCCTCGATCACGTCTGCGGGGGCCTGGCCCATGGCCACGCCCCGCCCCGAAACGGATGCCCAGAGCAGCAGGTCGATATCGTTGCGTCCGTCGCCGACGGCCATCACCCGGCTGCGCGGAATCCCGAATTCCTCGCGCACCCGTTCCATCGCCGTGGCCTTGTTCACGCCGTCGGGCGCGATGTCCAGCCAGGCCGTCCAGCCAATCGCGTAGCTGACCCGGTTGAGGCCCATCTTCTCGACCACCTGGAGGAACTCCTCCATGTCGTGATCGGGCGAGATGACAACCACCCGGGTGGCGGCGTGCAGGAGTAGCTGGTCGAAGTCGACGTGTTCGCTGTCCAGGCCGATCGTGGCATCCGGGAAGGGTTCGGTGTAGCGGTAATAACCGTGCTCGTCCTCGACCGCATAGCGCGCGCCGGTCAGGTGCGAGCGGATCGAGGTGAGAACGTCGGTCGGGTCGAAGGTCTCGACCCATTCCCGGCGGTAACCGGTCGGCGCGTCCGGGTCGCGGTGCAGGGTGATCGCCCCGTTCGAGCAGACGACGAAGCGGGGTGCGATGTCGAGGCGCTCGAGCACGGGCAGGGTGGCGGAGGCGGACCGACCCGTGGCCAGCATCACCTCGTGGCCGGCCGAGGTGAGCCGCTGGATCTGCTCGAGCACGGCGTCGCTGATCGTGCCGTCCTCGTGCATGGTCGTGCCGTCGATGTCGAGGGCGACGAGCCAGCGCCCGTCGGTCACGGTCGGCTCACCGGTTCGAGCAGCTCGAGGCCGCCGAGGAAGGGCCGGAGCGCTTCGGGCACCCGCACGGATCCGTCGGCCTGCTGGTGGGTCTCGAGCAGCGCGACGATCCACCTGGTCGTGGCCAGGGTGCCGTTGAGGGTCGCGACCGGCGCGGTCTTGCCGGATTCCGTGCGGTAGCGGATGTCGAGGCGGCGGGCCTGGTAGGTGGTGCAGTTGCTCGTGCTGGTCAGTTCTCGGTAGGCGCCCTGGGTGGGCACCCACGCCTCGATGTCGAACTTGCGGGCGGCGCTCGAGCCGAGGTCCCCGGCTGCGACGTCGATGACCCGGTAGCTCAGTCCGAGGGCCTGAAGCATGTCCTCCTGCAGCGCGACGAGGCGATCGTGCTCGCCCTCGGCGTTCTCCGGGAGCACGTAGGTGAACATCTCCAGCTTGTTGAACTGGTGCACCCGGATGATGCCGCGGGTGTCCTTGCCGCCGGAGCCGGCCTCACGGCGGTAGCAGGTCGACCAGCCGGCGTAGCGGAGCGGCTCGGCCGAGAGGTCGAGGATTTCGTCCTTGTGGTAGCCGGCGAGCGCGACCTCGCTGGTGCCGGTGAGGTAGAGGTCGTCGCCGGGCAGGTAGTAGACCTCGTCGTTGTGCTCGCCGAGGAATCCGGTGCCGTCCATGATCTCCGGCCGCACCAGCGTCGGCGTGATCAGGGGGACGAAACCGGCCGCGAGCGCGTGGTCGAGCGCCATGTTCATCAGGGCGATTTCGAGGCGAGCGCCGATCCCGCGCAGGAAGTAGAAGCGCGATCCGGACACCTTCGCGCCGCGGGCCATGTCGATGGCGCCGAGCAGCTCGCCCAGCTCCAGGTGGTCGCGCGGTTCGAAGTCGAAGGTGGGGGTCTCGCCGTGGGTGCGGAGGGTGGTGAAGTTCTCCTCGCCGCCCGACGGCACGCCGTCGATGACCGGGTTGGCAATGCTGCGCACGATCGTGGTGAAGCGCGCCTCGGCATCCGCCGCGGCGGCACCGGCCGCCTTCACCTCGGCGGCCAGGCTCTGCGCTTCCGCGACGAGCGCCTTCTTCTCTTCGGGCGGGGCGGAGGCGACGCGCTTGCCGAACTGGTTCTGCGTGGCCCGCAGCGCCTCGAAGGAGGTGATCGCCGCCCGGCGGGCGGCGTCCGCGGACAGCGCAGAATCGACCGCCGCGACGGAGTCGCCGCGCGCCTCCTGCGAACGCTTGATGAGCTCAGGATTCTCGCGTAACAGCACCGGATCAATCACAGCATCGAGTCTACAAGCGCGAACCGGGGCGGCTTGCTAGCCTTGCCCCGTGACAGCCTCCGGTCCGCCCCGCATCGACCGGTATGCCGCCGTCGTCTACAACCCGATCAAGGTCGACCTGGCCAGGCTTCGGAGGAGCGTGCACGCTGCGCAGTCCGCCGCGGGCTGGGCCCCGACACTCTGGTTCGAAACGAGCGCCGAGGATTTCGGAAACGAGGCCGCCCGTCGAGCCGTGCGCCGCGGGGCATCCCTCGTGATCGCAGCCGGGGGCGACGGCACCGTGCGGGCCGTGGCCGAAGCCCTGCGCGGCTCCGAGGTGAGCCTGGCCATCGTGCCGCTCGGCACCGGCAACCTGCTCGCGCGAAACCTGCAGCTGCCCCTGGGCAGCATCGACGAGTCGGCCGCGATCGCGTTCGGGGGGATCGACAAACCGGTGGACGTCGGCGTCGCCGAGATGACCACCTTTGACGGGCGGACCATCGAGCACGCCTTCGTCGTGCTGGCCGGGGTGGGCCTGGACGCGCAGATGATCGCGAAGACCCGGCCGTCGCTGAAGAAGCAGGTCGGCTGGCTCGCGTACGTCGACGCGGGGGCACGGGTCATCCCCCGGGCCGAACCCTTCCGCATCGGCTACAGCCTCGACGGCCGTCCCGAGCGGCATGCGCACATCAGCACGATCCTCGTCGCGAACTGCGGCACCCTGACCGGGAACATGCTGTTCCTGCCCGACGCCCGGCTCGACGACGGCATCCTCGACACGGCGATCATGCAGGTCAAGGGCGTGCGCGGCTGGTTCAGGATCTGGCTGCGCGTGATGTGGGAAAACGGCGTGCTGCGCCGCTCGGCTGCGGGCCGCGAGGTGATCCGCCTGCGCGAGAAGGGGAACGAGCGCATGATGAAAACGCTCCGCGGCACCGACATCCGGATCAGGCTGGACAGCCCGCAGCCGCTCGAACTCGACGGCGACGGATTCGGGATGGTGCGGTCGGTGTTCCTCCGGTCGGACCCGCAGGCGCTGGCCGTGCGGGTGCCCGCCTGGTCCCCTCCCGTCTGACTTTCCTCCCCGCGAAACCGCAGTTGTGCGCGCTAAAACGCCCGAATAACGCGCACAACTGCGGTTTCGCGGAAGGAAAAGGGGGGTTCTTTAGGGGGAGGGGAAGGGGGTTTAGGGGAGGAGGGTGCTGAGCCAGGCGCGGGCCTCGATGAAGATCTCGTCGTCGTAGCGGGACGTGAACTCGATCGGCCGCTTGTCGGCGCGCGGGTACGAGCCGAGGAAGATCACGTTGGGGCTCGAGCGGCGCAGGCCCAGCAGGGCGTCGGCGACGCGCTCGTCGAGGATGTGGCCGTCGGCGTCGATCACGAAGCGGTAGCGCCCCAGGGCGTCGCCGATCGGCCGCGACTGGATCAGGCTGAGGTTGACCCCGCGGGTGGCGAACTGTTCGAGCATTTCGAGCAGGGCGCCCGACCTGTCCTCGGGCAATTCGACGATCACGCTCGTCTTGTCGGCGCCCGTCCTGGCCGGGAGCTCGGTCGTGCGGCTCACCAGCACGAATCGGGTGACCGCGTTGGGATTGTCGCCGATGTCCGTGGCCAGCACGTCGAGGTCGTGGTGCTTCTCGATGCCGGGCGGGGCGATGGCGGCATCCGCCTGGCTGTTGTCGAACAGGGATGCCGCGGCGGCGACGTTGCTCGACGCCGGGATGTGGCCGTGGCGCGGCAGAGTGGACTCGAGCCAGGTGCGGCACTGGGCGTAGGCGACCGGATGCGCGTTGATGACCCGCACGTCCGCGAGCGCGGTGCCGGGGCGGGCGACGAGCACGAAGTTCACCGGGACCAGGTATTCGCCGATGATCCGCAGGTTAGGGGCGCCGGCGAGGGCGTCCTGGGTGGCCGAGACACCGCCGTCGACCGAGTTCTCGATCGCGATCATCGCGGCGACGCTGCGCCCGGTGAGGACATCCGCGAGGGCCTCGCCCACGTTGTTGACGGCACGCCACGGCTTTCCCTGCGCCTCGGGCACCTGGGCCAGCGCGGCTTCCGTGAAGGTGCCGACCGGCCCCAGGAAGCTGTAGGTGACATTAGGGGACTCGGCCATGGCTCACAGCCTAGTTGCAGTGCCAAGATGGGGGCATGAATGAACGTGCGGGAACCCCGGCCCAGGACTCAGACCTCATCGACGCGGAGGCGCTCGTCAACGCGTATTACGCGCTGAAACCGGATGTCTCCATCCCGGCGCAGAGGGTCGTCTTCGGCACATCGGGCCATCGCGGCAGTTCGCTCAGCCTCGCGTTCAACGAGGACCACATCATCGCCACGACGCAGGCGATCGTCGAGTACCGAGCCGCCCAGGGCATCACCGGGCCGCTGTTCATCGGCACCGACCCGCACACGCTCAGCGCCCCCGCGTACACGACCGCCCTCGAGGTGCTCGTCGCCAACGGCGTTCGCGCCCTGGTCGACGAATTCGACGACTATGTGCCGACGCCGGCCCTCTCGCACGCCATCCTCGCCTACAACCGGGCCGGGAACGGCGACGAGGCCGACGGGATCGTCGTGACCCCCAGCCACAACCCGCCCTCCGACGGCGGCTTCAAGTACAACCCGCCGCACGGCGGCCCGGCCGGCAGCGACGCCACCTCCTGGATCGCGAACCGCGCGAACGAGCTCATCGCGGGCGGCCTGAAAGACGTCAGGATGAGCGAGCCGAGCGCGGTGGAGACCTACGACTTCCGCGGCAACTATGTCAATGACCTCGAGAACATCATCGACATGAAGGCCATCAAGGACAGCGGCATCCGGATCGGCGCCGACCCGCTCGGCGGCGCGAGCGTGGGCTACTGGGGCGCCATCCGCGACCGGTACGAGCTCAACCTGACCGTCGTGAACCCGAAGGTCGACCCGACCTGGCGGTTCATGACCCTGGATTGGGACGGCAAGATCCGGATGGACCCGTCGAGCCCCTCGGCGATGGCCTCCGTGCTGGCGCACAAGGATGATTACGACATCCTCACCGGCAACGACGCCGACGCCGACCGGCACGGGATCATCACCCCGGATGACGGGCTGATGAACCCCAACCACTTCCTGGCCGTCGCCATCGACTACCTGTACAGCCACCGCGACGGCTGGCGGGCGGACGCCCGGGTCGGCAAGACCCTCGTCTCGTCCACCATGATCGACCGCGTCGCCGGCTTCCTCGGCCGCGAACTCTGGGAGGTTCCGGTCGGCTTCAAGTGGTTCGTCCCCGGCCTGATCGACGGGTCGGTCGCGTTCGGCGGCGAGGAGAGCGCGGGAGCCAGCTTCGTGCGCTTCGACGGCACGGTCTGGACCACCGACAAGGACGGCATCCTGCTCGCCCTGCTCGCCTCGGAGATTCTCGCGGTAACCGGGAAGACGCCGAGCCAGCGCTATGCCGAACTCGCCGAGCACTTCGGTGCGCCCGCCTACGCGCGGGTGGATGCCGCGGCGACGCCGGCGCAGAAGGCCCAGCTCGGCAAGCTCGACGGCGACGCCATCACGGCCACCGAGCTGGCCGGCGAGAAGATCATCGCCAAGCTCAGCCACGCGCCCGGCAACGGCGCGGCCATCGGCGGGGTCAAGGTCGTCACCGAGAACGCCTGGTTCGCGGCCCGGCCGAGCGGCACGGAAGACGTCTACAAGATCTACGCGGAGTCGTTCCTCGGCCCGGAGCACCTGAAGCAGGTGCAGGTCGAGGCGAAGGCGATCGTCGACGCGGCGATCGCCTGATCTCGTCGAGACCCGGGCTAGGGGATGCTCCAGTAGTACGCCCGGCCGCCCGGGTGCTTCGTCGTGATCGCGTAGTCGACCGAGAGGTAGTCGCTGTCGTCGGTGTGCCCGGCGTAGTAGATCTGCACGCCCGCCGCGGTCTTCTCCACGCGGGTGACGATTCCGGTGTGGTCGCGGTCACCCGACTTGTCCCAGTCGAATTGCACGACGTCGCCGAGTTTCACCTGGTCACGCTGGGCGTCGGTCAGGGCCGTGGCCCGGCCGGAGTCGGCGAGGTAGCGCATCAGCGCGGTCGAACTCACCCAGGGCTTGGAGAAGGAAAAGCTGGAGCCGGTGCCCGCGGTGCGCCACTCGGCATCCATTTTCCAGCCGCGCGCGATCAGCGACTGGTTGGTGAAGTTGACGCAGTCGTTTCCGGTGACGACCCCATAGTCGGCGACGTTGTAGTTCTTCCAGTGCGCCAGCGCGTAGGCCAGCTGCTTCTGAACGGCGAGGTCGACCGGGACCGGCGCGTTCGGGGCGTCGGGGGTGGCTCGGGGGGTCGCGGTATCCGTCGGCACCGATGTGGCCGCCCGGCCGGCGGAGGGTGAATCCTGTGCAACCACAACCGAGGTCAGCGCTGCCGCTCCCGCGATGAGGCCGCCGACGGCGAGCGCCACGAGGCCGATCCGGATGGGCCGGGAGAGCGCCACGATATCCTCGATTCGTTGGGGGTGAGTTCACCTGGTCGGCTGCGGATGCGGGTCCGCCTTTAGGTGATACTCCAGTATGAGACCGTTCCTCCGGCGTTCGCGAGCGACTCGTCGACAGACTTGAAGTCGTTGTCCATCGTGTGGCTGGCGTAGTAGATCCGCGCGCTGCCGCCCGTCTTCTCGACGCGGGTGACGATCCCGGTGTGGTCGCGGTCGCCCGAGCTGTTCCAGTCGAACTGCACGACGTCCCCGACCTTGACCTGCGCGCGCCGGTCGTCGCCGAGCGCGGTGGCGCGGTTCGGATGTGCGGCCAGGTAGGCGGCAAAGGCCGTGGAACTGGCCCAGGCCGCGCTGTACTGGCTGGTTCCGGCGTTGAACGACCACTCGGCATCCATGGTCCAGCCGCGTGCGATCAGCGACTGGCTGGTGAAGTTGACGCAGTCGTTACCGGGGAGCCGGCCGTACTCGGCGGAGTTGTAGTCCTTCCAGTGGGCCAGCACATAGGCGGTTTGCGCGGCGACCTTCGGGTCGGGGATGTAGCGGAAGCTCAGCGGCGCGGTGGCCAGGGACGGGGTCGCGGCCGAGTGGACGGGTACGGCGACGCCGTCGGCGTCGAAGAGCTCCACCGGGACGGCTCCGAGGCGCGTCGAGGCCGGGGTGCTGAGGGTGGCCGTGTCGCTCGTGACCGAGACGACCGTGCCGGGGTTGGCGCCGAAGTTCACGCTGGCCACCTTGTTCAGGTCCGCGCCGGTCACGGTCACGACGGTGCCTCCGGCGACGGAGCCGGCAGAGGTGCCATTGGCCGCGATGATGCTGCTGCGCACGATCGGCTCCGGCTGCCAGGCCGGGGCGCTGCCCGCGGCGGCCGAGGGTCCCGGCTCGGAAACCGCACCGATCGCGCCTCCGCCGGTGGCCAGGCCGACCGACAAGGCGACGGCACTGCTGGCTGCGATGATGCTTCCGGGGAGGAGGATGTGCCGCTTCTCGAGGGGCCTCTCGGCGGAGTGGCGGGGCCGGTTGCGGGTGTCTCGGGGTGAATTCAGGCGCACAAAATCGTCTCTGTTTGGGGGGGAGGGGACCCAAAAGGTAAACATCGCCCCATGGCAAACCCCTGTGCGAAGCATCCGAAACCCATGGGTGCCGGTGCGGCGGACCCGTCGCTAGTCGTAGTCAGGCGCCGCGGGGAGTCCGAAGAATTCCTCCAGTGTGCTCACGCGGGTGCGGTGCATTTCGCCCGCCAGCTGCACCCCGATGTAGCGGAAGTGCCAGGGCTCGAACTCGTACCCGGTGATGGCGACCTTGTCGGCCGGGTAGCGCAGCAGGAACCCGTAGCGCCACGCATTCGCCGCGAGCCACCGTCCGTGCGGGGTGTCGGCGAAGCAGGCACTCAGGGCACACCGTGACGGAACCGAACTGATGTCCAGGGCCAGGCCGGTCTGGTGTTCGCTCGAGCCGGGGCGGGCGATGGCGGCGTCCGCAGACGCCTGTCCGTTCGCTCGCACCGCCCGGTCGTACACCCGGGTCTGCGCCTCGAAGCCGCGGTAGGCGCTCTGCGACTGCAGGCTGAGTCCGGTCGCCTCGGTGATGCCCGCGAACATCGCCACGGCTGCGACGGATGCCTCCTGCCGCAGCTTCGGCTCGTACACGTGAGGCACCGGGACATCCGCGAGGTCGGTCGGGGCGAAGTCCGGCGGAGTCAGCGGACGTTTCTTGTTCACGACGACCCACAGGCTGGCCGGGTCGTCGGTCGACCGGGCGCCCCGGTCGAACGTCGGCACCGCGGTCGGCGCGGCGGAGGGCGCCGGCCGCGGCGGCTGCGCCGGGGAGGTGCGGGACGCGGGG
>NZ_SOHC01000058.1:0-53563 GCF_004403955.1 Cryobacterium sp. TMT1-2-1 | reverse complement strand
CGCCATGCGCTCCGACAAGACGGCCCGCAACTACCAAGCCGGTATCACCCTTGCCGCCACGTTGATCTGGATCAACACCGACTTATTCAACACGGCCTAATGGTCGTAGGCGATCAGGGATCGTTTGTGGGGGGTTCCCAGGAGCCAGTTGTGCCAGATTCCGGCGGCGAGGGCGAGTAGTCGGCCGGCGACGCGGGAGTAAAGGCCCGGGATGGTGCGTCCGCCGTGGTCTTCGAGGGTGAGTTGGCCTTTGAGTGTGTCGAAGACGGACTCGACCCATTGGCGGATGCCGCCGAGTTTGCCGAAGCGTTTCTTCTCGTCTTTGCGGTCGGGGCGGATCAGATGTGCGCCGAGTTCTTCAGTAATGAACCCTTCAAACTTGCGCCCGGCGAAGCCTTTGTCACCGATGATGACCTGGCCGGGGTGCAGGAGATGGCGGTCGTGTCGGAGCATCGCTTCGGCGGCTTCGCGTTCACCGATTTTCGGGTTCGCGAGGCCCCAGATCACGGGCATTCCGTCCGGGGTGCAGATCAGATAGAGGCGGAATCCCCAGAAGTAGCGGGAGTGTGAGGCGCAGTATCCGTAGCCGGCGTGCCCGGCCAGATCGGATCGTTTCACCGTCTCCCGTGATTTTCCGCAGGGCACCGGGGTGGAGTCGATCAGCCGCGTGATCTCGCCCCAGGACGGGGTATCCCGGGCGAGTTCTGTGATCACCGCGGAGAGCAGCCCGGTGGCTTGGCGGACTCGTTTGCCCCACCCGGATTGTTGGGGCAGATTCGGGAACATGCTCTTCAGGTGCGTGTTCGCGTAGCGGATCCATTTTCGGTCCGAGGCGATGCCGAGCAAGTGTTGGGCGACGACGAGGCAGAGCAGCTCAATGTCGGTCAGGGCCGGCGGGCGCCCGGGCCGGCCCCGTCTCGAAAACCCCAGCGCGGGGATGATCCGATCGTCTAGATGGACGTAAAGTGTGGTCAGGAGGGTGTTTAGATCTGTCTTCACAAACAGGGTTTAACACCCTCCGCCCTCGATTAACAGCGTCCACGCGGCCAACCGCCTAATAGGACTCAATCATCTAGCGGTTCGACGGGTCTGCGCCATCGGCCTTGCCAAGGGGGTAGGGATGGGGCTCCTCCTCTGACCGAAAAGCAGTTCCAGGGACTCTCGACCTCCTACGGGCCTTCCGCTCTTCGAAAGTTTGGAGACGACTGGAATCGGGCCCGAACCGCGATCACAAGTGCATTCGCTTCTGACCGCCAGGACCAACTCGGAGAGGAACTCGCCGATTTCGAGTCCGCCAGGATGCTCTTGAACGACTTGGCCTCGGACGTTGACGGCCCAACCAGTTGGTTTGATGCCGCCGCCGCGCAATCAGCTCTGGTGACCCTCGGCTTTGGTGCCGGTGTGACCTACGCGCTCTCGCATCAGCTTCCCTCCGAAAGCCTGGTTTCATTCCTTTCCAAGTCCGCATACGAGCACTGGGCCGATCACTATCTCGGTGAGGACACACGTCTGCACCGTTTCCATGGGATGGACCGCTCGGAAGTCGTCGAGAACTATCGACGGCTGGACCGCGGTCTGATCGATGGCGCGGTGAGCACCATCATCACATCCGCTGTCGCGCGCCGTCCACGAGCCAACTACGGTCAGGCCAGCATCATCCGCCGAGAGGCAGAGAAGAAGAAGCGGCACATCCCCGTGCGCCAGCTCGTCGATCGTGCGCGGGACGTGATCCAAGCTATCCACCCATGCTTCATGATGAGTCCGCTCGCAGTCTCCCAGTATCTGCCCGCGGACCTCCACTTCGACGTCGTCATCTTTGACGAAGCGAGCCAGGTCACGCCAGGCGACGCGATCAACTGCATTTATCGTGGCAATGCCCTCATCGCAGCCGGCGACCAGCGTCAGCTGCCACCGATGTCGTTCTTCGCTGTTTCGGCTGTCGATGATGCCGACAGCGACGAGGAGAACCTCGCCACGGATTACGAGTCCATCCTGGACCTCATGAAATCGGCCGGACACTTCAACGCCTTGACGCTCCGCTGGCACTACCGCAGCCGTCACGAGCACCTCATCGCATACAGCAATGCCTCCTTCTACGACGGCAAACTCGTTACGTTCCCCGGCGCGATCGCTACGTCCGCCGACATGGGTGTCAAATACGTGCACGTCGACGGCGTATACCGGCGTTCGGCCGGTCAGGACAACCCTATTGAGGCGCAAGAGGTCGCCAAGAGAATCCTGCATCACTTCGAAACCAGACCAAACCTAAGTCTGGGCGTCGTCGCGTTTTCCGCGGCGCAACGGGACACGCTCGAGAACGCGCTCGAGATTGCGCGTGTCGACCGGCCGGAACTTGATCGCTTCTTCGAAGAAGACCGACAGGACGGCTTCTTCATCAAGAGCCTGGAATTTGTTCAGGGTGACGAGCGCGACGTCATCATCTTCTCCATCGGATACGGCCCAGACGAAGCCGGGAAGATCTACAAGAATTTCGGCGCGCTCAATCGTCAAGGCGGCGAACGCCGACTCAACGTGGCTATCACGCGTGCACGACAGCTGGTCGAAGTTGTCACGTCAATGTCGGCAGCGCAGATGGGAGAGGTCGGCAGCGAAGGCGCCCGTCACCTGCGCCGATATCTTGACTTTGCAGAACGAGGACCATCGGCCCTAAGCCTTGAACTCGGCGACGAGGGTCGGGGCACTGACTCGCCCTTCGAAGACTCTGTGATCGACGCAATCAGGAGCTGGGGCTATGAGGTCCAGCCACAGGTAGGCGTTTCCGGTTATCGAATCGACATCGGGGTCAAGCACCCGAACTACCCCGGCGCCTTCATGCTCGGCGTCGAATGCGATGGAGCCATGTATCACTCGTCGCGATCGGCGCGCGATCGTGACCGGCTTCGCCATGAGGTTCTCGAGGGCCTGGGTTGGAGAATCCACCACATCTGGGGCACGGGCTGGTACAGGAATCGCGAAAGGGAGCAGGCAACACTACGAGCACTGCTCAGTGAACTCGCCCTCCAACCCATGTCGGGCCGCACGGGTCCCGCCGAAAGCAAGAAGCGCTCAACCCCGATCGAGGTGCAGTTCGTGGACACCGTCTTCGACGAGGCCCCGACCTGGGCCATCCCGTATGCCAAGGCGACGCCCGATCGAATTCCCCAGTGGATGGACCTCTCTGACGCGCGCTACGCGCTGCAGCTCGTTGCCTTTGTCCGGGAAGTTGCAAACGCCGAGTCTCCCATTCACTTCGAGACTCTGTCGGCGCGATTGAGAGATGCCGCCGGGGTCGGTCGTGTTGGCAGCCGGATACGAAACACGCTGGTGCGGGCAATCCACTTCTCGAAAATCGATTTCGACGGGGACTTCCTCACAGTGGGCAGCGTGTCGGACGTTCGTGTTCGCATGCCATCGGATGGCGCGACGCGCGCCATCGAACACATTGCCCAATCGGAGCTGATGGAAGCAATCCGCGGCGTCGTTCAGGACGCCGGTGGCGCTCCACGGCCCGAGACCCTCGCAAGAGTCAGCCGACTTTTCGGCTGGCAACGCCAGACGTCTGGAATCACGATGAGGCTTGGTGGTCTCGTGGACCACCTCATCGCTTCAAACGAACTCGAAGAGACGGCCGCGGGCCTGCGCATGTCGCAGTGATCAACTGACGCCGACTGGAGCGGCTTGCGGTGGCCGCAGCGAATGAACGCTTTCAGAGTCTAAAACGTGCGCTCCGCGGAGATCGCAGCGCCAGCGAGCCGTGGAAACACCAGCTAGAGCACCCAACTACTGTGGAATTGCGGGCGTCCAGTCCGACAATGGCTCGCAAGCTCCTGAGGAATATCGAATGAAGAACAAGGAATGAAGAAGAAGATAGATGCCTTCGCCTACAGCATACGAGCGGTGCTCAAGGGCAATAAGTACTCCATCGACTACTACCAGCGCGAGTACAAATGGAAGACCAAGCAGATTGCGGAGCTGATAGCCGATCTCACCGCACGATTTTCCCAGGCTTATGACGTCACGCACACCCGAGAATCGGTGTTGGCGTATCCCCACTATTTTCTGGGTTCCATCGTCGTTAGTGACAAAGAAGGCACGCGGTTCATCGTGGATGGGCAGCAGCGTCTCACGAGCCTGACTCTGCTTCTGATGTATTTGCGTCGACTGCAAGCTGGAATGCCGGCCAGAGTCAATATCGACGAGCTCATCTACTCCGAAGCGTGGGGGATAGAGTCATTCAACTTGGACGTGGCCGAACGCGAACCCTGCATGCGCTCACTGTATGAAGATGCGTCCTTCGACCCGGAAGGAGCGAGCGAGTCAGTCGAGGCGATCTGGAATCGATTCGCGGACATCGAAGAGCTGTTCCCCAACGAACTCCGCGGAGACGCGCTCCCGTTATTCATTGACTGGCTGCAGCACTGCGTCCAAATCGTTCAAATCACGGCCTACGACGACGACGACGCCTACTCAATCTTCGAGACAATGAATGATCGGGGCCTGAATCTCACGCCGTCCGACATGCTGAAAGGCTACCTACTAGCGAACATCGGTGAAGGGCCCGCTCGAATCGCTGCAGGCGATTTGTGGAAGTCGCGCCTGGCCGGGCTGGCGGATCTCGGCAAAGAAGCAGACGCGGACTTCTTCAAGACGTGGTTCCGGAGTCAATACGCGAAGAAGATTCGAGAGCGCAAGCGGGATGCGATCCCGGAGGATTACGACAAGATCGGGACGGAGTTTCACCGCTGGTTGCGCCGGGACGCTGAGCTCGTCGGGCTCACCAGTCGTGCCGAGTTCGGGACCTTTGTGCAGCGAGACTTCGATTTCTATTCGAAGCAGTTCATCCGGATCTCAATCGCATCCACATCTCGTGACCCTAAGCCAGACCTTCCGTACATCGGCTTCAACAGCGACAACGGATTCACCCTCCAGTTCCAGCTCTTGATGGCCCCGCTCCGGCCACAAGACACCCCGACGGCAATCTCCACCAAGCTGATGCTCGTGTCACGATACGTGGACATCCTCCTTGCCTGGCGGCTGTGGAACAACCGCAGTATCGCTTATTCCACGATGCAGTACGCGATGTTCCTGGTCATGCGCGATATCCGAGGCATGGGCGTCGACGAGCTGGCTGCGCACTTGCACGGCGCTCTGTCGAAGGAATCAGAAACCTTTGCGAGTCTCGATCGACTCAAGCTTCACCAGCAGAATCGCCTTCAGCTGCATCGGATTCTGGCTCGGATAACTGACTACGTGGGCGTGCAATCTGGAGAGCCATCGCGCTACTTAGAGATGACAAACCAGATGACTACGCGCTACGAAGTCGAGCACATTTGGGCAGATCATCCAGAGAGGCATCTTGGCGAATTCGAGCACGCATACGACTTTGCCGAGCACCGCAATCTCATCGGAGACCTACTCCTCTTGCCGAAGAGTTTCAACGCAAGCTTTGGCGACCTGCCCTACGAGAAGAAGTTGCCGCACTACCTCTCACAGAATTTACTCGCTCGCTCCCTCCACCCTCAGTGCTACGAGCGGAACCCTGGGTTCGTTCGGTTCGTCCACGAGAATGGCTTGGACGTTCACCCGTATGACGAGTTCAAGGCTAGTTCCGTCCTTGAACGCGGCCAGCTGTATCAGGCGATCGCTCAGCAAGTCTGGAACCCCGATGACCTTCCAGCGATAGCCGCGGGTCTGCAGGCGTAAGGCCAGTCGGGCGGGATACGCTCCTATCGAGAATCACGGCACGTGCCCGCCTGATTTCCGCCTGAGAGTGATACACATCCCACCGGGAGACAAGCAGATGTGACACTAACCTCCACCATCGGTGGGCTGTCACACGCAGTTGATAGGCACAGTGTTGAGAAGCACAGTGTTGAGAAGCACAGTGTTGAGAAGCAAATAGGGCCGCCCGATGGGGTGGCCCTATTTTTTCGCGCTCACCTCACTCGCGCTCACCGCCGCCGGCGACGGCTCACCAGCAACCCGCCGAGGACCGCTCCGGCCAGCGTGAGCAAGGGCACGAGGTTCCACGAGAGCCCCTGCAGTTCCCTGCCGAGGCCGGTACTCGCTTCCAGCACCGGCGTGATCAGCACGTAGAAGGTGTATCCCACGCCGAAGCCGAGCGCGCCCCCGCCCAGCGCTCCCCAGATCCAGCCGAGGCCCGGGCCCCGTCGCGGCGATGCGGATGGTGTCTGATTCATCGTTCCCTACCCGGACTGAAGTGGCGCACGCGCGGAGCCTGACCTGAGCCTAGCTCCGGCGCACCCCGACAGCCAGGGCTTTGAGGCCGACGGTACACACGCGGCCCCCGCCATGGGCCAAGATAGAGGCCGTGAGACGAGCCGAATGACCGAGACGTGGCTGCGGAAAGTGCTGCCAGGGGTCGACACGGCCCTTCTCTACCGGCGCGCCTGGTTGCTGCCCGATCTCCGCGCGGGGCTCGTGCTCACCGCGCTGCTCATCCCGGTCGGTATCGGTTACGCCGAAGTCGCGGGGCTCCCGCCCGAGACTGGCCTGTACGCCACGATCATCCCCCTGCTCGCCTATGCCCTGTTCGGGCCGTCGCGGGTGCTGGTGCTCGGCCCCGATTCGGCCCTGGCGCCGATCATCGCGGCGGTGATCCTGCCCCTCGCCCTCGGCGACGACGTGCGCGCCGTCGCCCTGGCAGGGCTCCTGGCGATCATGGTCGGCCTGATCCTGATGCTCGGCGGAGTCCTGCGTCTCGGCTTCGTCACCGACCTGCTGTCGAAGCCCATCCGGGTGGGCTACCTCAACGCGCTCGCCCTGCTCGTGATCGTGTCGCAGCTGCCGGCGTTCCTCGGCTTCTCCGTCGCGTCAAAGTCGCCGTTTCGCGACGTGACCGCCATCGTCTCCGGTATCGCCGACGGCCGGGTCAACCCGACCGCGCTGTACTTCGGCCTCGGTTCGCTGGCCGTCATCCTCGTGCTGTCCTGGCGAAAGACGCGCATCCCCGGGATCCTGGCGGCGGTCGTGCTCGCAACGGCGCTGACGGCCATTCTCGGTCTGCAGGAGACCCTGCCCGTCGTCGGGGCGCTTCCCGGCGGGCTCCCGGCGCCGGCGTTCGGCGGCCTGGCGTGGGCGGATGTCGCGGCGCTGGTTGTCCCGGCCCTGGGGATCGCGCTGATCGCGTTCGCCGACACCGCCGTGCTCTCTCGCACGTTCGCGGCCCGCCGCGGTGAGAACGTCAACGGGAGCCGGGAAATGGCCGCCATCGGGACGTCGAATATCGCCGGCGGGCTGCTGGGCGGCTTCCCCATCTCGGCGTCATCGTCGCGCACGCCCGTCGCAGAGAAGGCGGGGTCACGCTCCCAACTCACCGGGGTGGTCGGGGCCGGGCTAATGGTGGTATTCATGCTGCTCACCCCCGGCCTCACCGGCTACCTGCCGTCGGCCGCCATCGCGGCTGTCGTCATGGTCGCCGCCGCCGGGCTGATCGACGTGAAGGGATTCTTCGCGCTCGTGCGGATGAACAAGGTCGATGCGTTCCTGTCACTCGCGGCCTTCCTCGGCGTGCTGGTGTTCGGCGTGATCGAGGGGATCGGCGTCGCGATCGTGCTGTCGCTCGGGGCCTTCGTCAGCCATGCCTGGCGGCCGTACCGGGCCGAGCTCGGCCGGATCAGGGGCATCCGGGGGTACCACGACCTGGCGCGGCACCCGGAGGGCGAACGGCTGCCCGGCATTGTGATCGTGCGCTTCGACGCGCCGCTGTTCTTCGCCAACGGGGGGATCTTCGACGATTACGTGCGAGCCACGGTCACCGCGGCGGACAGCGACGTGCACACGGTCATCCTCGCGGCCGAGCCCATTACCGACATCGACACGACGGCCGTAGAGGAACTGCTCGAACTCGACGATTTTCTCGCGTCCCGTGGCATCACGCTCATCTTCGCCGAGATGAAGGGTCCGGTGAAGGACCATTTGCGCGACTACGGGCTGACCCGGCGGTTTCCGCCCGAGCGGTTCGCACGCACCGTCGGGGAAGCCGTCGACGAGGCTACCGGCACGTTGCGCGGCGACCTCGAGGGGACCGAGTGGGACGGCGACGGCTGACGTGTGCCCGGCCGGAGATTTCGAGCTGCGCGGGTAGTACGCCGTTGCGCGGGTGGCGCAACTGCCGCGCAGCGGCGCACCACCCGCGCATCGTTCCGATGTCGTCGAACCGGCAGTGGGTTAGACGCTCGCGAGCCAGAGGTCAGGGCCGAAGATCTCGTAGTGAATGCGCTCGGCCGGCACGCCGGACTTCAGCGCCTGCGAGCGGAGGCTGCGCATGAACGGCAGTGGGCCGCAGAGGTAGACCGACGCGTTCTCGGGGATCGTCACGCCATCGAGGGACATGAAGCCCTCGTGGGCGCCGTCACTCGGGATCTCGAGCCACAGTTCCAGCTCGGCAGCCTCCAGGAGTGCGACATCCTCGTTCATCTGGTCCCGCAGGGCCCAGCGCTCGAGGGTGCTCTCGGCGTGGAGCACGATCACCTCGCGCTTGGAATCGCTCTCGACGAGCGACCGCAGGATCGACGCGCTGGGGGTGCAGCCGATGCCGGCCGAGGCCAGGATCAGCGGGGTGTCACCCTCGGTGAGGGTGATGTCTCCGCACGGGTTGGACAGGATCAGGGTGTCGCCGATCTGAACGTCGCGGTGCAGGGCGGGGGAGACCTCGCCGTCGGCGTCCAGCTTGGTGGTGAAAACGCGGGTCGTGGCCGTTCCGGCCGAGAGTGAGTACTGGCGCACCTGGCGGATGCCGTCCGGCATCCCCACGGTGACGCTCACGTACTGGCCGGGCAGGGCGGGCGAAACGGGCGTGTCGTCGGCCGGCTCGAGGGTGAAGGTCAACGCGTCGGTGCCCGCGGCATCCTTGCCGATGACGGTCCACGGAGCCAGCGGCTTGTCGTTGGCGGCGCCGGCGTACAGGCCCTTCTCCAACTTGATCAGGGCGTGGGCCATGAGCCAGTAGACCTCGGTCCAGGCGCCGGCGATTTCGGCGGTGATCACGTCGCTCAGTTCGTCGGCGATGGCCTCGAAGAGGTACTTATAGACGACGTCGTACTGCTCGGGCTGGATGTCCAGGGAGACGTGCTTGTGGGCGATGCGGGAGAGCATGGCCTCCGGGGTGGTGTCCGGGTTGTTCACCAGGTAGGTCGCGAAGACGGCGATGCTGCCGGCCAGAGCCTGCTGCTGCGACCCGTTCTTCTGGTTCGAGCGGCTGAAGAGCCCGTCGAAGAGTTCCGGGTGGGCGGCGAACATCCGGGCGTAGAAGTTCTTCGCAATCGCCTGAATACGCTCGCCCACGAGGGGGAGAGTGGCTTCGATGAGGGGGAGGGACTGGGTCGAGAGCATGCGGTCTCCTTTGTTTCTGGGTGTCTCCCCAAAGTAGCATTTCAAATACTTATATACGGACGAGGGCCCGTTTCCCGCTGCATTGGACGGGGGGAAGTGAGGCGCTCAGCCCGGTGGGCGGAGGCCCAGGGTCAGGGAAACCGGCTGGTTCGACCGGTTCCGGGGGAGCGAGGAAATCACAATGTCGTCGAGTGCGGCGTAGAAGGCTTCCCGGGCGCGTCGCAGCGCCGTCCGCAGGCCGCAGCCGTCGATGAGCGGGCAGACGCCGTCGGGCGTTTCGCAGTCGGCGAGGTCGGCGCGGGTGTCGAGCTGCCGCAGGACCCAGCCGACCGTGGCCCGGCGTCCCGCGTCGCTGATCCGCACTCCGCCGGCGCGTCCGCGCACGGCCTCGACCAGCCCCAGCTCGCGAAGCTTGATGATGGCCTTGCTGACGTGGTTGTACGGTGTGCCGACCTGCGTCGCGATGTGTCTGGTGGTCTCCAGCGCGGATTCCGGGGCGGCGGAGAGGAGCATGACGATGCGCAGGCACACATCGGAGAAAGCATTGATCCTCATGGATACAGAGTAGAGGGCGCTGCTGTGCCTGCTAACCGCTGTGCCTGCTAGCCGCGGGGTGCGGCCGATTCGGGTGCCTTCAGCGCCTCGAGTGCGGCCTCGTGCAGCAGGCCGTTGGTGGCCAGGGCGCTGCCGTGCCAGGGGCCCGCCTGCCCGTCGACCGAAGTGAACCGCCCGCCGGCTTCCTGCACGATCGGCACGAGCGCGGCCATGTCGTAGGGCTGCAGGTCGAACTCCCCGGCGATGTCGAGGTGCCCTTCGGCGAGCAGCATGTACGACCACATGTCTCCGTACGCGCGGGTGCGCCAGACCCGGCGGGAGAGGGCGATGAGGGAGTCGAGCCGTCCGGCCGAGTCCCACTGCTGGATGCTGTTGTAACTGAGTGACGCGTCGTCGAGCGCCGCCACCCCGGAGACCCGCAGGCGCTCCGGCGCGGCATCGGGAGCGCGCTCGTCGAGCATCCAGGCGCCGCCGTCCGTGCGCGCCCACCACCGCTTGCCGAGCGCGGGGGCGCTGACCACCCCGACGACCGGGACGCCGTCGACGGCCAGGGCGATGAGCGTCGCCCAGATCGGGATTCCGCGCAGGAACCCGGCGGTGCCGTCGATCGGGTCGATGATCCACTGGCGCGAGCCGGACCCCTCGGCGCCGTATTCCTCGCCGAGGATGGCGTCGCCCGGCCGCCGCTGGGCGAGACCGGCGCGAATGGCGCGCTCCACGGCCTGGTCGGCATCCGTCACGGGGGTGCGATCCGGCTTCGTCGTGATCACCAGGTCGAGGGCGTGGAAGCGCTCACGGGAGATGGCGTCGGCCCGATCGGCGAGCTCGAGGGCCAGGGCCAGGTCGTCGTCGAGCGAGGGGTTCAGGGGTTCGGTCACGCTCCCAAGGATAGTAATCCGGGGCGACTCTCCCGAACGCGCCCTCGATTGGCGAACTGTGGGTTCGTGGTGTTATCGTTGGTCTTCGGTTCGGGTTAGACCCCGAACCGAAAGCATGCACCTCTAGCTCAATTGGCAGAGCAACTGACTCTTAATCAGTGGGTTCCCGGTTCAAGTCCGGGGGGGTGCACCACAGCACGAGGACAGAAGGCCCGGCCCGCATTGCGGCCCGGGCCTTCTGCTTGTTCCCCCCTGTTCTCCCAGCCACCCCCCCCGGCTGAGATGCGGAGAGAGTACCTTCGCTTCGACATTGAAGGTTCTTTGTCCGCAACTCAGCCGAAAGTGGGTCCGTCCCCCGAAGCGCCGACTGGTGGCGCGGTCGGGAAAGACGCAGTGTTGACTGACGCTGCAACCTGGTGAACGGAACCCCGATGCGAAGACTTCCCGGCCTCGTGCTGGCAACCCTGCTGATCGTGGGCCTCACGTCCGGGCTCGCCGTCGGCCTGGATCCGCAGGCCGCTACCGCCGCGCCGTCGTCGAGTGAACTCGACGCCGCCCGTCGGACGATTCTCGGCCAAACGAACGCGGCCCGCGCCGGCAAGGGCCTGGCACCGCTCCGGCTCAACGCGTCGCTCAACACCGTTGCCCAAAACTGGACGAAGAAGATGTCCGACTCCGGTGTGATGGGCCACAACCCCGACTACTTCAGGCAGTATCCGGCGGGCGCCTCGTCCGGCGCCGAGAACGTCGCCTTCGGCTACGCCGTCGAGAGGGTGACCCCCGCCTGGCTGAATTCCCCGGGGCACTACGCCAACATCATGTCGAAGTCGACCGACATCGGCATCGGGTACTACTACGGCTCCGACGGGAGGCCGTACTACACCCAGAATTTCGCTTCCTACTCGGCGACAACAATTGAACCCCTGACCCCGCCCGCTCCCTCATCCTGGAAGGACTTCACCGGCGACGGCCGCCCCGATGTGGCGGCCAGGGACTCGGCCGGGTACCTGTGGCTCTATCGGGGAAACGGCTCCGGGCTGGGTTCGCGGGTCAGGATCGGCTCCGGCTGGGGCACGATGACGACCATCATGGCCGGCGGGGATTTTAGCGGCGACGGCCGGGCGGATGTGATCGCCCGCGACGCGGCCGGCGATCTCTGGCTCTACCATGGCACCGACTCGGGGTTGGGCTCGCGGGTCAGGATCGGCTGGGGCTGGACAGCGATGACGGCCCTCGCGGCCGGCGGCGACTTCACCGGCGACGGCCGGGCGGATGTCCTCGCCCGGGACTCGGCCGGCGCACTCTGGTTGTACGGCGGCACGGGGTCCGGCCTGGGCGCCCGGGTCAAGATTGGCTCCGGCTGGAACGGGATGACCTCGATTGCCGCCGGCGGCGACTTCAGCGGCGATGGCCGGGCGGATGTCATCGCCCGTGACACCAGCGGCTACCTCTGGCAGTACCGCGGCACCGGGTCCGGGCTCGGCTCGAGGGTTCAGATCGGTTCCGGCTGGAACCTGATGACGGCCATCACCGCGGGCGGCGACTTGAACGGCGACGGCCGGACCGAGGTGGTCGCCCGTGACAAGAGCGGCTACCTCTGGCTGTACCGCGGCACCGCAACGGGTCTGGGCGCACGCGAGCAGATTGGCTCGGGCTGGAATGTGATGACGGCCATCCTCTAGGAGAAGACCTTGACCATGCCGAGCACGGCCGGTGTCATCAGAACGATGAAGAGCACCGGGAGAATGCAGAACACCAGGGGGAACAAGACCTTGACCGGCACCTTCATTGCCTTCTCCTCGGCCCGCTGGCGGCGGCGCAGGCGCATCTCGCTGGCCTGGATGCGCAGGACGTCGGCAATCGCGAGGCCGTAGGCATCCGCCTGGATGATCGAGCGGGTGAAGCGTCGGAGGTCCGGAGACGAGGTGCGCTCGGAGAACGCCTCGTAGGCGGCCTTGCGGGCCTGGCCGATGCTCATGTCCTGCAGGGTGCGGATGAACTCCTCTGCCAGGGGGCCTTTGCCGTTCGTCGCAGCCTTGGCCATGGCCGACTCGAAGCCGAGGCCGGCTTCCACGGCGATGGTCATCTGGTCGAGGGTGTCGGCGAGCGCGTTCTGGATCTCCTCCTGCCGCTTCTGAGCCTTGCTGAGGATGAGCAGGTCAGGCAGGAAGAAGCACAACAGGGTGACGAAGATCCCGAGGGCCAGGCGTGGAACGCCGGGATCGCCACTGATGAACCATCCCGACAAGAGAAGCGCGACGATGCCCAGGATGGGCTTGGCCATCAGGATCCTGTCGACGGTCCAGGCGGGCGGGCGACCCGCCAGTGCCACCTGGCGGGCGAGCATGCCGACATAGCCGGTCGGGGCGATGTCGCGCATCCTGGTACCGAGGGAGGCGCCCATGGAAACCGCAGCGGATGCGGCCTCAGGACCAACGGTGACCCGTTGCGGGCGGCGGCTGCCGACGAGGATTCCCACCAGGGCCCCGAATCCGCCGGCAATCGCGAGGATGGCAATGAATGACGTCATTGGATTCTCCTAAAACTTCACCTTGACGACGGCCATCATCCACAATGAGCCGACAATGAGCAGTACGACCGCGACGACCAGCGCCAGAATGCCCCACACGTTCTCGAAGAAGGCGCCGAAATAGTCCGGCTTCGTCAGGAGCAGAAACGTGAACACTCCGATGGGGAGCATGATGAGCACCCACGCCGACATCTTCCCTTCCGCGGCCAGCGCCTTCACCTGCCGGCGAATTTCGTTGCGCTCCCGGATGGTGTGGCCAACCCGGTCGAGCACCTGGGAGAGGTTGCCGCCGACCTCACGGTTGATGGCGATGGCCTGCGCAACCCACCGGAAGTCGTCACTGCGCATCCGAATAGCGGTGTTGTCCAGTGCCTCGCCCAGGTCGCGCCCGATTCGGGTTTCGTTCACGACCCGGACGAATTCCTCGGAGGTCGGCGCCTCTGTCTCCTGGGAAGCGGCGTCGAGCGCGCGGAGCAGGCTGTGCCCTGCGCGCAGACCGCCGGCGAGAAGACCGAGTGATTCGTCGAGTTGGTCCGCGAACCTGGCGCGCCGTCGGGAGGCGCGGACGCTGATCAGGATCTTCGCGCCGACGGGGGAGAGCGCCGCGAAGGTGACCATCAGCGGCACACCGAACGGGCCGTTGCTGCCGAGCACCAGGCCCAGCAGCGCCAGCACGATCGCGGCCGAGACGACCAGCAGAACGAAGCCGGATGGCTGCATACGAATGTTGGCCTGCTCGAGTTCGGCAGCGCTGAACGGAGCCTTGCCGCGTCGTTTCATCGCCCGGTCGATCGCTGCCGTCGTGTGATCGGTCATCCGGGTCAGGGTCGTCGTCTCCTCCGCGCCGGGGGCTCGCCGCCGTTCGAGGGGGATGCGCGGGGCCGGCGCGATCACCGCGAAGATGAAGACGAGCAACGCGGCCAGTCCGATGGCGATTCCGCCATAGAGCACGACGGGATTCATCGCTGGCTCCTGGTGAGCAGTTCGGCCTGGAAGACGCTCGCGGGCAGGTCGATTCCGAGATCGTGGAACGTGTCGGCGAACCGCGGGCGCACTCCGGTGGCGGCGGCATGACCGACAAAGTGTCCGTCGTGGTCCACGCCTGCGCCGTAATCGAAGGTGAAGGCGTCCTGGAGGGTGACGATGTCGCCCTCCATGCCCTGCACCTCGGTCACGTGCGTGACACGCCGGGTGCCGTCCTTCATCCGGGTGATCTGCACGATGACGTCGATGGCGGATGCTATCTGCTCACGGATGGCCCGAAGCGGCAGATCCATGCCGGCCATCAGCACGAGTGTCTCCATCCTGGCGATCGCATCGCGCGGCGAATTGGAGTGCACCGTCGAGATGGACCCCTCATGTCCGGTATTCATGGCCTGCAGCATGTCCAGGGTCTCGCCGCCGCGGCATTCGCCGATGACGATTCGATCCGGGCGCATCCGGAGTGAGTTGCGCACCAGGTCGCGGATGGTGACCTCACCCACTCCCTCGGTGTTCGAGGGCCGCGATTCGAGCCGGATGACGTGTTCCTGCTGCAGCTGGAGCTCGACCGCATCCTCGATGGTGATGATGCGCTCTTCCTCGGGAATGTAAGCAGAGAGCACGTTGAGCAGGGTCGTCTTGCCGGTTCCGGTACCGCCCGAGACGATGATGTTCAGCTTGGCCTTGACGCAGGCGTCGAGTACTTGCGCCATATCGGGGCTCAACGTGCCGAACCGCACCAGGTCGTGAACAGTGAAGGGTTCCCGGGCGAACTTCCGAATCGTCAGCGACGAACCGTCGACCGCGAGCGGCGGGATGATCGCGTTGACGCGCGAACCGTCGGCAAGCCGGGCATCCACGAGCGGCGATGATTCATCGATGCGGCGACCCACCTTCGAGACGATCCGCTCGATGACGCGGCGCAACTGGGCTTCGCTCGTGAAGCGGGACCCGCTGAGAGTCAGGTGCCCGTGGCGCTCCACGAAGATCTGTTCGTGGCCGTTGACCATGATCTCCGTCACGTCGTCGTCGCTCAGCAGCGCTTCGAGCGGACCAAAGCCGAGCACGTCCGAGCCGATCTCCGCGATGAGCCTGGCGCGTTCCTGCGAGCTCAACGGCACCTGCTCGGCCGAAACGATCTTGCTGAGTTCGGTGCGTGCGTAGGCGAGAAGCTGCTCTTCGGTGAGGCTCGCGTCGTTCAGGCGCGACCCGATCCGCGCGAACAGCTCCTGCGCCGCCTTCTCCTTGATGTCGGCGAGAGGGTCGACCGGGGGCGTCGGCGCGGGCGCAGCCACAGGCACCCGGTGAGGCGCGGCTGCCGGCGGGGGCAGCTGTTCGACCGGCGGCACGCTGACCTCGGCGGCCCTGGGTGCGCTTGCTTTGGAGGGCCGCTTCTCAGCGAGATGCTGGGGCCCCTGGCGCATCGTATCGACTCGCTCGTTCAGTCTCATGAGACAACCACCCTTCGGTGTCGGCGACCGGCCTTCAGCGAAGCGGTCGGATCAAATCGGCGCACGAGCGCCTTGAATGCCCCGGTCGCGGGACTGCGCGCGCCCTCGGCGAGGAGCGGAAGCCCCCGATTCGTTGACAGGGCGACTCGATTGGAGCGCCGAATCGCGATGTCGACCGGAACGCCGATGGTTTGCTCGACGTCGCGCACGGACATGCCGCTGGAGTGATCGCCGAAGTTCAGCACAACGTGACGGGACGCCGGCATGATGCCGATGTCGGCCAGGATGGACAACTCCTTGCGCAGCCCGCGAATGCTCGGCACCGACATGTCGCACACCATGACGGCGTCCGTGGCGAGTTCTATTGCGGCCAGGGCGTGGTCCCCGAGGCCTGGCGACGTGTCGATGATGACATACTGGAAGGCCGTCGCCAGCTGTGCGATCAGGTTGGCCAGCTGGTCTCCGGTGACCCGGTCGCCCTCGTCCGGTGTCTCCGCCCCGCACACGACATAGAAGCCGCTGGGGTGCGGGGTGAGGTAGGTCTTCAGGACCATGGTGTCGTTGGGGACGACGCCGGATACCAGGTCGGGCAAGGTGCGGGACGGTGCCAGGGAGAGAGCCGTCGCAACGTCGCCGAACTGCATGTCCGCGTCGATAAGCACTACTCCGAGCGGTGAGTCCTGGGCAAGCCCCACGGCAAGGTTCGTGGCGATGGTTGTCTTCCCAACGCCGCCCTTGGCCGAGACGACGGCGATGACCCGGTTCCGGGCGACGGCGGCCGGGGAGGTCCCCTCTGCCGGTGACTCGACCTCGACCTCGGCCTCGACCTCGTCTTCGGCTTCGAGGTCGGCTTCGGGCTCCGGATCTGGTGCCAGCTCGGGCACCAGTTCCAGTCTGGGGGCCGTTGGGACCGCGACGTGACCTTCTGGGTCGTTGTCGTTGTCGTTGTCGTTGTCGTTGTCGTTGTCGATGTCGATGTCGATGTCGACGTCTGGGTCGACGTCAGGGTTGCGCTGCACCCCGGGCTTCGGCCGGCTGCGGCGGATGGAGGCCGGCATTATCGACCTGCCGGTGCGTGGGTCATTTGAACACGTCTCCGGCGTCGACGACGGTGGAGCCGGTTTCGGTGGCTTCCTTGGGCTCAATCGTCAGCCAGACCGAGCCGAATTCCTGGCCCCAGACGATCTTCTCGATGTCGGGCGTGGTGCGGGCGAGGGTGACCATGATCTCGCCGACCGGCTCGGACTGCGCTTCATCGTTTTTCGCGGGCGATGTCTGGGTTCCTTCGTGCACGGCCGTTACGAGCACCTTGTGGAAGACCTGCTTACTCACCGACACGTCCTCGGCGGCTTGCCCGATCTTCACGGTGGCCGCCACGACGATGCCCACCGTGTCTCCCGCCTTGACGGTGCCGCCGACGATTCGTTCGACGGGGAGTGCGATCGTCAGGGCCTGCATGCCGTCCGGCAGGTCGACCTGGCCGCGGGCCGCGAGCTCGGCAGGGTCGACCCAGCGCGATTTGATGAGCTGTTCGCCCGGCATCAGGGCGGCGTCCGTGACCATGCCGGCCAGGGCCGACAGCTTGGTCACCCGCCCCGGAACCGCGGACATCGCGGGCAACTGCTTCACCGTGATGAAGTCGCTGATCGCCTCCGCCGCGGTTCCTTCCGGGATCTCCTCGGAGACCACGAAGACCGGCACGAACGCGGCGCCGTCCGCGGCGCGGGCATCAGCGCCCCGCACATATCCGGTGAGCACGACGGTGCCGACAAGCGCCAGCACGATGGCGACGATCGCTCCAATGAGTCGGGTTTTCATGACATCTCCTAGTTCGTGAGGTTGACGGTCGTGACGTTGGTGTCGGGGCCGCCGATGTCGTAGGCCGAGTCGATAGTGACCCATTCTTCGAAGAAGCCCTGGATGAATCGCTCGTTGCCGCCGGAGCAGTCGCACCCCGGGTAGCGATCCACATTGACCAGCGGGAACCGGTTGCCGCCGGCGAATTTCCAGCCGGTGACCCTGAAGGCGGCGAAGGCGTAGATATGGAAGATGCCGGGACCACCGTTGCCGGTGGACCCATCGAAGATCGGGATCAGGACGGTGCTGCCCTCGAGCGCGCGAAGGGTCGCGTCGCAGTTGCTCGGGGAGTCGACGCCGGGCTCGCTCGGCACGGAACCGTCAACGGCCACCGTTGCCGCGCAGGTGCCGTCGGTCTGCTCGAGCCAGCCGAATCCGCCGGGGATGTCCATACCGTTTCTCGTGCACGGGTGGTTTTCGTCGTAGCGGATGGTGAGCTTCTGTTCGTTGTTCAGCTCGCCGAACAGCTGGAATTCGCAAAAGGACAGCGCGAGCGGCAACACCGCGGGGCCGGAGCGGATTCCGCCCCACTCCGCAGTCGCCGTTGCGCCCACGGTCGTCTCGGTAATGCCGAGCATGGCAGCGAACGGGTGCTGGATGGCGTCCTGATCCGTGCCGGCGACCCGCGTCGAGTCGGTCACGGTCACGGTTCTGTTGGTGAGGTCGATGACCGGAGCGAGCACGTTCGCGGCACCGTCATTGGCGTTGTCGTTCGTGAAGTTCGCGGCGGCGGCGCCAGGGGCATCGCATACCCCGTCGTCCGCGCAACCCATTGCGATCGCCAGGGCGGCGGCATCGGCCCCGTTCTGCAGTTGCGCGCGTTCGGCGTACAGCGCGCCGACGTCGAGGGCGATCGCCAGAGATCCGATGAGCGGCACCAGCATGATGCCGACGATAACCGCGGATGCGCCGCGTTCGGGCCGAAGCCGGCTGGTCAACCACCACATAGCATTACTCCAGTTCCAGTCAGGGGGATCGTCGCGCCGAAGAAGCCCGTCATGAGGGCGACGTTGTAGTCGATGGTCACTTCCACGGTCGCGTCGGGCGTGCAGGCGCCGGGGCTGACCGTGATTTGACCGTCAGCGATCGCGGGGTTGATCGACGGGGCGGCCGCGCTGGCGGCCGTGCGTGCGCGGGCGGGGTCATCATGGATGGCCATGGTCCTGGCGCCTTCCCGAGCCGCGTTGCTCAGGGAGATTTGAATGTTGAAGACCCGGCTGAACTCGATGAGCCCCATCACGAGCAGCAGGAGCACCGGGAGGATGAGCGCGAACTCAACGGCGGCCGCGCCGCGTTCGTTGAATCGATCGCGAAGACGCTTCATCTGGATGGCCCTTCGGGTGGGCGGGGCAACGGGGAGATCGGGAGAGTGGGGGAGAGTGCGGCGGCGGCTCCCGGATTCCGGGAGGCCGCCGCCCTACTCGGGTTCGTGGTTAGAGGTTGTTGGCCACGCCGGTGAACATCGTGTCGAGGTTCGTGCCGATGAGGGCAACGGCGGTGATGATGACCACGGCGATGAGTGAGACCATGAGGCCGTACTCGACTGCGGTGGCGCCGTCGTCTTCGGTGCGCAGGCTGTTGACGGCGGCCTGGATTTTGGTGAAGAACTTCATGTCGGGTTTCCGTTCTGTGAAGAGCCGGCCTGGTTAGCCGAGCGGATGAAGGCAAGCTATGCGGATTGAGGATTTCTCACTAACACCCAGAACGGGGGGCCCCTGTTTGGGGGCCACTGTTCGGGGGGTGCGAGGGCGACGCGACCAGCGGCGTGGCGGGTGGAGGGAGGACGGCGGGGAGGGGAGGGGGGCGCAGGGCGGGGCCGCCGGCGCGCTGAGGCTTGCGCCGCCGGTCCCGGCAGCGAGCAGAGGGATTCAGGGCTTACGGCATGCTCGCGTTGTACTCGCCGAACATGCCGGTGACGGCGGCGCCGAAGACTACGGCGGCGCCGAAGATCACCAGGGCGATCAGGGACACCATCAGGGCGTATTCCACCGCGGTCGCGCCGCGTTCGCGGTCATCGGCATGGCGGAGACGGCTGGCCAGGATGTCGAGGATCGTGCGCATGTCTAACCCCTTGTGATTTCGGGTATCGCCGGGAAGGAGGCCACCATACTGCCGGTCTCCCGTGCGCATCATTCCCCCAGTCGCGGGGCACCCGAACGGGGGTGGCGAAGCAAGCTCACGAACGCGGGTCAGAGCACGGCGACGAGAATCGCGATATATGCCCCGGCCAGCATGGAAGGCCCGAATGGCAGGGAACCGCGCAGGCTGACCCGGCGCAGCGCCAGCGCGACCAGAGAAATGGCGCTGCCGACGACGAATCCGGCGACCAGCCCGATCAGCCAGGTGTCCCAGCCGAGGTAGCCGAGGGCGAGCCCGATCACCGCTGCGAGCTTCACGTCCCCCAAGCCGATGCCCGCCGGCGAGATGAGCGCGAGCACCAGGTAGAGCGCGAACAGCGCGGCGCCGCCCAGCAGGGCGCCTAACGCGGCGCCCCAGTCGGCGCCGACGGCGGCCGCGATCACGAGGGCGACCGCCACGATCACCGTGGTGGCGAGCAGCAGAGGGTTGGGCAGTCTCTTCTCAGTGACGTCGACGATGCTGAGCGCGACGGATGCCGCGGCCAGCAGCAGGTAAGCCGGAAGTTCCGGGCTGGGGCCGAACCCGAGGGCGAGCAGCGCAAACAGCACCCCGGTCGCCAGGCTGGCGGCCAGGCGAACCCGCCAGCCGAAGTCGCGCGGCGCGCGCAGCATCCGTGCGGCCAGTCCTGTGAGCGGCACGCCGAGCGCCAGCCCGACCAGCCCGGCCGGCAGCGGCAGCCACAGATCTGCGTTCATCCCGCTGAGTCTGGCGCATTCCCCGGTCGAAGGCACGCCCCTTTTCGGGAACGGTTCAGTTTCGGGACAGGTTCAGCCGGACGACTTCCAGGCGTACGCGTTCTCGGGGCGCCCCGGCGTGCCGTACCGGGGCGTGCGGAGCACGGCGCCGGCGTCGGCCAGGTACTCCAGGTATCGCCGCGCGGTCACCCGGGACATGCCGAGCCGCTCCATGACCTCGCTCGCGGAGGCAGGCCCGGGTTCGGCCTTGAGGAACTCGATGACGGCGGCGAGCGTCGCCGCGGAGAGGCCCTTGGGCGGGGGAAGCTCGCTGGGCGCGCGGAGCGTGGCGAAGGCGAGGTCCACTTCCGACTGCGTCGTCACCGCCGGCTGGGCTCCCAGCTGCTGGTGGAAGTCGCGGTACTGGATGAGTTTCTCGGCGAAACGCGCGTAGGTGAACGGCTTGATCAGGTACTGCACGGCGCCGGCGGCGATTGCGCCGCGCACGGTGCGGAGCTCCCGGCCGGCGGTGATCGCGATGATGTCGGTGGCCAGTCCGGCCGCCCGGATGCGGCGGCAGACGTCGAGGCCGTGCAGGTCGGGCAGGTTCATGTCCATCAGCACGAGGTCGATCGGCGCCCCCGATTCGGCGGCTTCGGCAAGCTGTCGGAGTGCCAACTGGCCGGTGCCGGCGGTCCCGGCGTGCACGAAGCCCTCGAGCCGACCGAGGTAGGCCGCGTGGGCCTCGGCGACGAGGGGCTCGTCCTCCACGACGAGCACGCGGATCAGGCGGCCAGACGCAACCGGCCCAGGCGCGACCGGGTCAGGCACGAGGTGCCTGCGCCTGGTCTGCGGCGGGGGTGGGTTCGGGGGAGCGGTGAGTGGGGATCGTGACGGTGAAAACCGCCCCCTGGTGCCGGCCGATGACGAGGCTGCCGCCGAGGCGCGCCACGGTCTGCCGTACGAGGGCCAGGCCCAGGCCGCGGCCGTAGGCGCCGGGATCCTTGGTGCTGAATCCCGGCCGGAACACGTCTTCCTCCGCCTCGGCGGCGACGCCCGGACCGCTGTCGGCCACCTCGATGACCAGGGCATCCGCCGTCGAACTAACGCGGAGGTCCACGGTGCGCGGCGCCTCGCCCGAGACGGCCGCGTCGAGGGCGTTGTCCATCAGGTTGCCGAGCACCGTGACGAGGTCCTGCACCAGGAGCCCGGAATCCGACAGGCTGCCCGACGCCTCGACCGTGAGCGCGATCCCGAGCTCGTGCGCCTGCGCGGCCTTGCCCATCAAGAGGGCGCCGATCACCGGTTCGTCGACGGAGGTGACCAGTTCGTCGGTCAGCTGCTGGCTGAGCTCGAGGTCCCGGGTCGCGAACTCGAGCGCCTCCGGGATCCGGCCCAGTTCCATCAGGGAGACAAGCACGTGCAGGCGGTTGGAGTGTTCGTGGGTCTGGGCGCGAAGCGCATCCGAGAGGGTGCGCATGCCCTGCAGCTCGTTGCCCAGCGATTGGAGATCGGTGTGGTCACGGATGGTGGCCACCGACCCCATCGCGGCGGGCTTGCCGCGGCCGGCCGCTGACGCGAGCGCGGGTTGCTGGCTGACGACCAGCACCCGGCTCCCGGTCGGATGGATCTCGTCTCGCGCCGGTCGGCCGCTCTGCAGCAGCTCGCCCAGGCTCGCCGGCAGGTCCAGGTCCGCCAGGAGCGGGGCTCCGCCGGCAGCCGCCCCCGCGGGCGACCTCGGGGGGATGCCGAGCAGCCGGGCCGCCTGGTCGTTGTAGAGCACCAGCTCGCCCCGGGGGTCGACCAGCACCAGCCCCTCGCGCACGGAATGCAGCACGGAGTCGAGGTAGACGAAGAGCTGGGCCAGTTGTTCCGGTCCCCAGCCGAGGGTGACCCGGCGCAGGTAGCGCCCGAGCAGCCAGGTCGCGATGGACCCTGCGGCCAGGAGCGCCAGGGCCAGGCCGAGCACCGCCGGCAAGCGGGCGTTGAGCGCGATTGTCACGTTGCTCGTCGTCACTCCGACGGCCACGAGCGCCCGCACGGCTCCCTGCTCGTCGGTGACCGGAACTACGGCGCGCACGGATGGCCCGAGCGTGCCGGTGCTGACCTCGGTGAGCGGTTCTCCGGCGAGCGCCGGTCCGACCGCGCCGATGTACTCCTTGCCTATCTCCGAGGTCGTCGGGTGGGTCCAGCGGGTGCGGTCCGTGTCCATGATCGTGATGAAGTCGAGGTCGGCGTCCGCCGCCACCCGCAGGGCATACGGCTGGAGGGAACCGCTCGGATCCGCTCCGCGGCTGGCCTCGAGCACGAGGGGATTGTCCGCGATGGCCGTGGCCACGGCCAGCATGCGATCCGCGGTTTCCGAATATCCGCGATCACGGGCGTCGACGAAGGATGCAGTTCCGACGAATGCCGCCAGCACGAGGATGAAGAGGGCATGGGCCAGGAAGAGCCGGCGCGCGATGCTCCATCCGTGACTCATGGCAATCGCCTTTCCGTGAACAATATGACCGCAAGCGTGACGGTGCGGGCGCCGTGAACGACTCTTGAACGCACCACGGATTTCTGTGGGCCCAGTGAGGGCCCCCTCAAGCCTAGACAAAGGAGTCTCCCATGGCGTCGTCGCCAGTTGCCCCCGTCGTGAAGCGCAAGAAGCGTTTCGACAAGTCGCACTACCTGTACACGGCGGTCATCGTCGCCGTCGTGCTGGGCGTCGTCGTCGGACTGATGTTCGGTGGTCCGGACGGGTTCGCCGTCTCGCTGAAGCCGCTCGGGGCTGCGTTCATCGGCCTGATCAAGATGATGATCTCGCCGATCATCTTCTGCACGATCGTGCTCGGCATCGGATCCATCGCGAAGGCCGCAACGGTCGGACGCATCGGCGGCCTGGCGCTCGGGTACTTCCTCGTCATGTCCACCTTCGCTCTCGGCATCGGCCTGCTGGTCGGCAACCTCATCCAGCCGGGGGCGGGCCTGGACATCGCCGGCGCCAGCTACGAGGTGACGGAATCCTCCGACACCGAGACCTTCATTCTCGGAATCATCCCGACCACACTCTTCTCCTCGCTGACCTCCGGCAACATCCTCCAGACCCTGATGGTGGCGCTCATCGCCGGCTTCGCCCTGCAGAAGATGGGGCCGGCCGGGCTGCCGATCCTCCGCGGCATCGCCCACGTCCAGGCCCTCGTCTTCCGCATCCTGATCATGGTCATGTGGCTTGCGCCCATCGGCGCCTTCGGCGCGATTGCCGCGGTCGTCGGTGAGACCGGCATCCAGGCCGTGATCAGCCTCTTCACCCTGATGGCGGCCTTCTACGCCACCTGCGTCGTCTTCATCGTGGTCATCCTCGGCGGGCTGCTGAAGATCGTCACCGGGGTCAACATCTTCAAGCTGATGCGGTACCTGGGACGCGAATACCTGCTCATCTTCTCCACCTCGTCTTCCGAGGCCGCCCTGCCTCGCCTGATCGCGAAGATGGAGCACCTCGGCGTCTCCCGGCCGGTTGTCGGTGTCACGGTCCCCACCGGGTACTCCTTCAACCTCGACGGCACGGCCATCTACCTGACGATGGCGTCCCTCTTCATCGCTACGGCGCTGGGCCAGCCCCTGCAGCTTGGGGAGCAGATCGGGCTTCTGGTCTTCATGATCATCGCCTCGAAGGGTGCGGCAGGCGTCTCCGGAGCCGGGCTGGCGACCCTCGCCGGCGGCCTGCAGGCTCACGCTCCGCAACTGCTCGACGGCGTCGGCTTCATCGTGGGGATCGACCGGTTCATGTCCGAGGCCCGCGCGCTGACCAACTTCACCGGCAACGCGGTCGCCACCGTGCTTATCGGCACCTGGACGAGGGAAATCGACCGGGTGCAGGTCGACCGGGTTCTCGACCGCCTCGAGCCCTTCGACGAGTCCACGATGCTGGCGCACCACAGCTTCGAACACCACGAAGGCCAGGCCGGGGGCCAGAGCGAGGGCCAGGCCGAGGGCCAGGGCGAGGGCCAGGGCGACGCCACCAGGCAGCCGGTCTCCGTCGGCGCCTGACCCGGCGAAACAACTTGGGGGGAACGCGCAAGGCAGTGCCGTCCGGGCAGCAGTACTCCCGGGCGGCACTCGCGCGTCCATCCCCCTCGCGACAAAAAAGCGCGGCCATCCCCCAAAAAGGGGGTGTGCTAGGGTTGGCGACGGTCTTACGACCCTTCACCAGGACGCGCTCACGCAGCCGACAGCCCCGATGCAAACAATCGCGCGGGACGGCCGTGATCGTATGGTGAGGCCCTGACGAGTGGTCCCATGATCGCTCCAGCCCCGCTCATCGAAGCGCGCCGTGGCCGGTCACTGCCTACCCGTCCGGCAACAGCTTGCATTCGATGCGTTGACCGTTAAACCGGTGGGCGTTCGGCGTGCACGGAGAACACGTGACCGAAATTATTGCCGTCAAGGCAGATCGACTGTACAAAGCGTTCGGGCGCCGCCCGAGCGAGATGGTCAAGAAACTTAGCGCAGGAGCCAGCAGGTCGGAGGTTTCCCCCCTCGGTACGGCCGCCGTCATCGACGCGTCGTTCGAGGTCAAGCGCGGCGAGATCTTCGTCGTCATGGGCCTGTCCGGATCGGGCAAGTCCACGCTCATCCGCATGCTCAACGGCCTTCTCGACGCCACCTCCGGAACCGTCACGGTCGCCGGCAAGCCCATCACGGGCATCCCGGCCAAGGCGCTGCGTGAGATTCGCCGCAGCAGCATCTCCATGGTCTTCCAGCACTTCGCCCTGCTGCCGCACCGCACCGTGATCGACAACGTCGCCTACGGCCTCGAAGTGCAGGGAATTGGTCGCGAGGAGCGCCTGGAGCGCGCCCGCACGATCATCCGCCTGGTCGGACTCGACGGCTGGGCCGACAGCCTTCCGTCGGAGCTCTCCGGTGGAATGCGGCAGCGCGTCGGCCTCGGCCGTGCGCTGGCCGCCGACACCGACGTGCTTCTGATGGACGAGGCCTTCTCGGCGCTGGACCCGCTGATCCGTCGCGAAATGCAGGAACAGCTCATCGAGCTGCAGGCCGAACTGGGCAAGACCATCATCTTCATCACCCACGACCTCAACGAGGCCATGTTCCTTGGCGACCGCATCGCCGTCATGCGCGACGGCCGAATCGTGCAGATCGGCACGCCAGAAGAGATCCTGACCGACCCGGCGAACGACTACGTTGCCCAGTTCGTGCAGGATGTCGACCGGGCCCGGGTTCTCACCGCCTCGAGTGTCATGGAGCCCGTGCGCAGCGTCGTCACGATCAATGCCGGGCCGCGCGCGGCGCTTCGCACCATGCGCGACCTGCAGACCTCGGCCACGTTCGTCGTCAACCGCGACCGCACCTTCGCCGGTGTCGTGCGTGACCGGGACGTGCTCCGGCTGGTCAAGGCCGGTGAAACCGACCTGCGAACGATCATCCGCGACACCGCCACGGCGGTCACTCCCGATACGGCGCTGGTCGATCTCGTCGAGGCCTCGGTCGAAAGCGACCTGCCCATCGCCGTCGTCGATGAGAAGAATCGCCTGGTCGGGGTCATCCCGCGGGTCACGCTTCTAGCCGCGATCGGCAACGTCACCACCAACACGGGCGAACTGCCCGTCGTCGAGCCGGCTGCAACGATCTCCGTCAGCCTGATCACCGAAACCCTGCGCGAAACCGCGCTGGAAGGGGCACAGCTGTGAACGACTTCCGCATTCCCCTGGGCACCTGGGTCGACGGCTTCATCGAGTACATCACCGACACGTTCGGTTTCCTCTTCGACATCATCCGTGCGGTCTTCGATGGCGCGTTCGAGGTCGTGGCCTTCCTGCTGGTCGCTCCGCCCTTCTGGGTGATCATCGTGATCGCCGCCGCGCTGGCCTACGCCACCCGTGGCTGGAAATTCGCGGTCGGCTCTGTCGTCGGGCTGGCCCTGATCGTGGGCGTCGACCAGTGGGAAAACGCCATGGACACCCTGGCGCTCGTGCTGGTAGCCAGCCTGCTCGCCATCGCCATCAGCGTTCCCCTGGGCATCCTGGCCGCGAAGTCCAAGGCCGCGTCAAGCATCATCCGACCGGTCCTGGACTTCATGCAGACGATGCCGGCCTTCGTGTACCTGATCCCGGCGCTCATCCTCTTCCGCGTCGGCGTCGTTCCCGGAATCGTCGCGACGATCATCTTCGCGATGGCACCCGGTGTCCGTCTCACCGAACTGGGCATTCGCGGGGTTGACAAGGAAGTTGTCGAGGCCGGGCAGGCCTTCGGCGCGTCGCCCTGGCGCATCCTGCGCCAGATCCAGCTCCCGCTCGCGATGCCGACGATCATGGCCGGAATCAACCAGGTCATCATGCTGTCCCTGTCGATGGTCGTCATCGCCGGAATGGTCGGCGCCGGCGGTCTCGGTGCCCAGGTGGTCGCCAGCCTCAACCGGATCGACGTCGCCCTCGGCTTTGAGGCCGGACTTGCCGTGGTCATCCTCGCGATCTTCCTGGACCGCCTGACCGCGGCCCTCGGCACGAGCGACACCCCCCTGGGTCGCTTCCTCGGGGCGCGCAAACGCGGCCGCCAGCAGGCATTGGCAGCCTGACCCACACACCTCACACCCGGCCACCCATCGCGGTGGCATGAAAGGAAAACATGAAGAATCGTTCACGATCATTGATCGCCGCCGGAGCAGTCGGGCTCCTCGCCCTCACCGGTTGCGCGTCCGCTGAGGAGTCCGTCGGCGGCGGCAACAAGGACAAGAAGGACCTCACCATCGCCGTGTTCAACGGCTGGGATGAAGGCGTCGCCGCCTCCGAGCTATGGAAGGCCGTTCTCGACGAGAAGGGCTACAACGTCGAGCTGGAATACGCCGACGTGGCCCCGGTGTACTCGGGCCTGTCCACCGGCGACTACGACCTCAACCTGGACGTGTGGATGCCCGAAACCCACGCCTCCTACGTGAAGGAGTACGGCGATGACATCGTCGACCTCGGCGCCTGGAACGAAGAGTCCCGGCTCACCATCGCGGTGAACGAGGATGCTCCGATCGACTCCCTCGACGAGCTCGCCAAGAACGCCGATAAGTTCGGCAACCGCATCGTGGGAATCGAGCCCGGCGCCGGCCTGACCGCGGCGACCACCGACCGGGTCATCCCGGCCTACGGCCTCGAAAAGATGGAATACCTCACCTCCTCGACCGCAGCCATGCTCACCGAGCTGACCGCGGCCACCAAGGCCGGCGAGAACATCGCCGTCACCCTCTGGGAGCCGCACTGGGCCTACAGCTCGCTGCCGATCAAGACCCTCGAGGACCCAGAGGGCACCCTCAAGAACGTCGAAAGCATCCACGCCTACGGCAGGAAGGATGTTGCCAAGGACTTCCCGCAGGCCACCAAGTGGATCAAGGGCTTCGACATGGACCTCGAGAAGCTGTACTCGCTCGAGAAGGCCATGTTCGTCGATTACGACGGCCAGGACTACGCGCCGATCGTCAAGAAGTGGATCGGTGAAAACCAGGAGTACGTCGACTCCATGACCGCCAAGTAGGGCCGCACGGCTCCTCGTTTCATCCGGAAGGCCCGCGTCGCGCTGACGCGGGCCTTTCGGCGCCCAGTGGCGGCCCGCGCGCGGGTGGGACATTCTGAGGCCATGCCGGACGTGGGCGTAGGAGACGTGGCTGTGCGGGAGTCGTTGGCCGATGCCGCGCGCCTGAGTCCGGTCGAGGCGCTGCGGGCGCTGGGCACCCGCGAAGCCGGGTTGACGAGCGCGGAAGCGGCACAGCGCCTGCGGGAGCTGGGACCCAACGCGGTCCGGACGCACAGGGCCAGCGCCTGGTCGGTACTCGCCCGGCAGTTGCGCAGCCCCATCCTGATCCTCCTCGTCATCACCGCGGGCGTATCGCTCTTCCTCGGCGATGTCACGAACTCGATAGTCATCGGCGTGATCCTCGTGGTCAGCGTCGGCCTCGGTTTCAGCAACGAGTACCGGGCGGAACGTGCCGCCCAGGCCCTGCACTCCCGAGTGACGCACCGCGCCGTCGTCGTCCGCGACGGCACGGCCCGCCCGGTCGACGTCGTGGACCTGGTGCCCGGCGACGTCGTGCACCTGGGACTCGGCGCGATCGTGCCGGCGGACATCCGGTTGCTGAGCAGCGAAGACCTGCTCTGCGACGAAAGCATCCTCACCGGCGAGTCGCTCCCGGTGAGCAAGAACCCGGCCGCGACGCCGGCGGAGCCGGGAGAGCTGGCCTCCTGCATCCGTATGGGAACGGTCGTCCAGGCCGGCAGCTGCGTCGGCGTCGTGGTCGCCACCGGAGGACGGGCAGAATTCGGCCGAATCGCCCTCGGGCTGGGGGAGCAGCAACCGCAGACCGAATTCCAGCTCGGGCTCCGACGCTTCTCCATCCTTCTGCTGCAGGTTGCGATCGGCCTGACCTCGCTGATCTTCGTCGCCAACCTGTTGCTGCAGCGCCCGGTGCTCGAGTCCCTGCTGTTCTCCCTGGCCATCGCGGTCGGCATCACTCCGCAGTTGCTTCCTGCCGTGGTCAGCACCAGCCTCGCGACGGGAACGAGGCGGCTGGCTCGCCGAAAGGTGCTCGTCAAACGACTGGTCTGCATCGAAGACCTGGGCGACATGGATGTGCTGGTCACCGACAAGACAGGGACGCTCACCGAGGGGCGGATCAGGTTCACCGACGCCCTGCCGATCGGGCCGGACGCCTCGGCCGAGGACGTGTACGTGCTGGGCCTGCTGGCCACCGAAGCCGACTACGCGACGGGCGGGCCTGCGGATGAGGGCCAGAACCCCCTCGACTCTGCGCTCTGGGAGTCCCCGCGCGCACAGACCTTCCAGGCAGCCCGGTACGAGCGCCTCGACGTGATCCCCTTCGACCATGAGCGGCGGATGACCAGCGTGCTGGTCAGGGAAGTCTCCGGCAGCGTGCGCCTGGTGACCAAGGGCGCCCCCGAGGATGTCCTCCGGCGCTGCGTGGGAACGCCGGCGGGGACCGAGGCTCAACTGGACGAACAGTTCGATGCCGGCGCCCGGGTGATCGCTGTCGCCTCCCGGCCCGCCGCCGGGCTCGCCGCCATCCAGCCGGCGGACGAGCAGCACCTCGTTTTGGTCGGCTTCCTGGTCTTCCTCGACCCGCCGAAGGCCAACGCCCGCCGGTCGCTGGACCGACTGGAGGCGCTCGGAATCACGGTGAAGATCGCCACCGGGGACAACGCCCGGGTGGCGGAAAAGGTATGCGCGGATCTCGATGTGCTCTCGGGCGGCACCCTCACCGGCACGCAGATCGACGAGTTGTCGGATGCGGACCTCGGCGCCGCGGCCGAGGAAGCGAGCATCTTCGCCCGGGTGACCCCGGAGCAGAAGGCGCGGATCGTGCGGCTCCTCCGGGAAGGCGGCCGGGCCGTCGGATTCCTCGGCGACGGCGTGAACGACGCGCTGGCGCTGCACGACGCGGACATCGGCATTTCCGTCGACAGCGCCACCGACGTAGCCAAGGACGCCGCCGACGTGGTGCTCCTCGACAAGGATCTGGGAGTGCTCGCGGACGGTGTGATGGAGGGCAGGCGCATCTTCGCGAACACGATCAAGTACGTGCTGATGGGGACGTCGAGCAACTTCGGCAATATGTTCAGCGCCGCGGTGGCATCCGTCGTGCTGAGCTTCCTGCCGATGCTGCCCGGCCAGATCCTGCTGAACAACCTTCTCTACGACACCGGGCAGCTGGCCATCCCCGGCGACAACGTCGATGAGGAGCAGCTTCGGGCGCCGGCGCACTGGAACATCGGGCTCATCCGGCGCTTCATGCTGGTCTTCGGCCCGATCAGCTCTCTCTTCGACTTCGCGACCTTCGCCCTGATGCTGTTTGTCTTCGACGCCGTGCCGGGCGAGTTCCGGGCCGGCTGGTTCATCGAGTCGCTCGCCACGCAGACCCTGATCATCTTCGTCATCCGAACGCGCCGGGTGCCGTTCCTGCGCAGCCGCCCGTCGGCCGGCCTCACGACGGCCGCCCTGAGCGTGGTGTTCGTCGGAATCTCCCTGCCGTACTCCCCGCTGGCGGGGCTGCTCGGCTTCGACCCGCTTCCGGTACCGTTCTTCCTTGCGCTTCTGGCAATGCTCGTCGTCTACCTGGTCCTGGTGGAGGTCGCCAAGCTGTGGTTCTTCGGCCTGCCGGCGCAGAAGGCCCCGGCGCCCAGGCAGCGGAGGTCCGACCACCACATTGCCCGGCGGGCGGCGCCGTTCAGCATTACCGCACCCGTGCCCGCCGTGGACCGGCCGAGAAGACGGCGCAGACGCCGCCGCCGGCCTAGTCCGTGACGTCCGTGCCGCTCGGGCCGGAGCCCTGGGCGGCGACCGCTATCGACCGCGCCCAGGCGGTTGCCCCCTCCACCTCGCCGGCAGCGAGCGGCCCCTCCCGGCCCTCGACAATGAAGCCGCGGGGTCTCGCTACGATCCGGGCTCCCGCCTTTTCGAGGGCGTGGGAGATCTTCGCCGCGGCGTCACCGTGGATGAAGAGCCTCACGCGCGTGTCGAAGGCCGCGGCCCGGACCCCGCGCAGGGACCCCTCGCCGAGGCCGTCGAGGAACTCCTGCGTCCGAGGGGTGGGTTTCCACGCGTTGATCGGGCTTCCGACGACGAGCAGGTCCACGCCCTCCAGGCCGCCCTGTCCCAGGCCTGCCAGGGGGGTCGCAGTGGCGTCGTTTCCGAGTTCCGCGGCAACCGTCTCGGCGATCTTCCGGGTGTTGCCGAAGTTCGAGTCAAACAGAACGAGTGTACTCATGACCAGCTTCCTTCCTTCAGACGCATCTCTGATTCGACCTGTGCCCATGCAGCCATGCAGGCAATGTACTCCGGGAATTCCGCGCTGAGGTGCGGACAAAGTACCTTCACTGGCGCGACGAAGGTACTTTCTCCGCAAGTCAGCCAGAACGTGGCCCCAGCACACCCGCTCAGTCGTCGAGGCCCCGGGCGACGAGGGCCTCGCCCAGGGCATCCGCCGCGTACAGCGACCGGACGACGACGGGAACGGCCAGCGCCATGACGGAGCCGCGCGTGCCTCGAGCGCGGCGTGCCTCGAGCACCTCGGTCACGATCTCGGTCACCAGCGGGATGCAGCGGATGGTGAGGGCCACCAGCAGGCCGATTCGGTCGGCGTCGACCCAGCGCCCGAACGGCCGCAGCAGGCGGTGGAAGGCCTCGAGCACGGCCGTCACGGTCGTGGTGAGGGTGAACAGCGCGGCGAGGGCGACTGCCACGATGAGTCGCCCGGCCATCAGGGCCGCGACGAGCCATCCGGACAGCAGCCCCTGAATCGGAACGACGAGCACGAGCATCCAGAGGATCGGCGCGATCTGCGCCACCGCGGCGCGCGGCGGAATGCGCGCGATGACGAAGAGCGAGAGAACGACGAGCGCAGCGATGGCGAGCTGCCAGGGCTCCGCCAGCACGCCGACGACCACCACGCCGACCGAGAGCAGGAGCAGCTTCAGCAGGGTGGGCGCCCGGTGGATGACCGACCGGCCGGGGGAGTACAGGCCGATCACGCGAGGCCGATCATGCCAGCAGCGCGCGGTACGAGTCGAGGGAGTCCTCGGGCACTCCGTCGGCGACCACTTCGCCGTGCTCGATGACGATCACCCGGTCGAAGCCCTCGATCAGCGCGAACTGATGGGTGACCACGATGACCTGCTGGCTCATCGAGTGCAGCAGCTCGCCGATGCGGCGGGCATTGCGGGCGTCGAGCAGGGTCGTCGGCTCATCCGCGACGAGCACCTGCGGTTCCGCGACGAGCACGGCGGCCAGGGCGAGGAGCTGCTTCTGTCCACCGGAGAGCAGGTGAGCAGGATGGTCTGCGTGTTCCGCGAGCCCGAAGCGGTGCAACGCGGCCGTGGTGCGCTCGGCGATCTCCGCGGCGCTCAGGCCGCGGCGCCGAAGCGTGAAGGCGATGTCCTCCTGCACGGTCGGCATGACGATCTGGTTGTCGGGATTGGTGAAGATGAAACCGACCAGGCGGCGCACGTCGCGAGCCTTCTTCGCCACGTCGAGCCCGTCCACGGTCACGGTGCCGCTGCTCGGTGCGACGAGGCCGTTGATCATGCGCACCAGCGTGGACTTGCCGGAGCCGTTGGCGCCGACGATCCCGATGCGGTGCTCGGTGAGGCTCAGGTCGATGCCCCGCAGCACCTGCCTCTCGCCGAACGAGTGTGAGACCCGGTCGAAGGTGATTGCGCTCATCGAGACCCCTGGCCCGCGTTCTCTGCGTTGGCCGGCTTTGCGTTGGCGGGCTCAGCGCTGACCGCGACCGGCGCCGCGCTGGACGCGGACCGCCGGCCGAGCGGGGCGATGAGTCCGGGGTAGGCCCGGTGCACCTGGCGGGCAACGAGCACGGTCACGACGACCTTCAGCAGGTCGCCGGGCAGGAACTTCGCGCTGTCGAACAACGCGACCCAGAGGGGCAGGCCCAGGTTGATCGCGGTCACCGGAACTCCGATGAGATAGACGGCGACGATGCCGCCGAGCGCGGTCGCTCCGACGGCGGGCCAGAACGGATACCTCGGCAGCAGGCGCGCAGTGAGGTAGCCGATCACGACCGCGGCGAGCAGCCAGCCGTACAGGTAGCCGGTCGAGGGGGAGATGGTGAACCAGAGCAGCCCGCCGCGACCGCCGGACAGCAGGGGAAGGCCCGCCGCGGCCAGGGCGAGGAACAATGCCACCGCGAAGAAGCCCTTGCGCGCACCGAGGATGGCACCGGCGAGCATGACGCCGAGGGTCTGGAAGGTGATCGGAACCGCGACGGCACCGATAGACAGCGCACCGGGAAGACCGAGGGCTGCGATCAGGGCGGCGAAGATGGCGATGTGTGCGAGGTCGCGTGCGGCGAGTGTCCGATTTGTCATATTCCCCAATTTAGAATTCGTGCGACACGCCGGGGAAAAGGGAACCTACAACAAAATCGCGGAAAGTCTATAAGCTGCCCTCCACGGACAGCAAATTCACAGCCGGCCGCACCGCCGCATCCAGAATGTGGGTGCCGACAGAAGGGTATCGATTATGAGTTTTCTCGGCTTTCTCCTCCTCGGCCTAATCGCAGGCGCCATAGCGAAGGCACTCCTGCCCGGCACACAGGGCGGCGGCTGGGTCATCACCCTGGTCCTCGGCGTGGTTGGGGCGCTCCTCGGCGGCTGGCTTGCCAGCCTGCTCTTCGGTGTCGAAATGGGCGAGTTCTTCGACTGGCGGACCTGGATCATCGCGATTCTCGGTTCCATCGTCGTGCTGCTCATCTACGGGCTTTTCACCCGCAGCCGGAAGGCCTGATCCCGCACTCCAACGCTCCACAGGGAAGGGGGCTCCGCTTCGGCGGGGCTCCCTTTTCCTGTGCCTGATGCCCGGCGCCATCCGGACAGCTACGGTGGGCGTATGACGCAGCCCATCGCGACTCTCCTCATCCTCGGCGCAAGCGGAGACCTCACTTCCCGGCTCCTCTTGCCGGCGCTGGGGCAGCTCCTGACCGAGCAGCACGTACGTCGGTTGCGCCTGGTCGGTGCGGGCAGCGACGACCTCACGCCTGCCGAGTGGCGGGCGATCGTCGTGAAGTCCTTCGCCGCCGCCGAGGCGTCCGGCGCCTGCGTCGACCACCTCGTGGCCACGACGGTGTACCGACGGGCCGATGTGACCCGGCCCGAGGAGATGCAGGGGCTGCTCGCCCTGTGCGAGGGGGCGCCGGCCGTCTACTTCGCGCTGCCGCCGGCCGTGACCGGGCTGGTCTGCGATGCGCTTGCTGAGCTGGAACTTCCCGGCGGCACCCAGCTCGCCCTGGAGAAGCCGTTCGGTTTCGACGAGGACAGTGCGGTGCGGCTCAACGCGAGCCTTGCCAGGCTCGTTCCGGAAGAGTGTATCCACCGCATCGACCATTTTCTGGGCCGGTCGACGGTGTTCAACCTGCTCGGCTTCCGGTTCGCGAACCGCATCTTCGAACCGCTGTGGAACAACGACCACATCGAGCGTGTCGACATCGTCTATGACGAGCAGCTCGGACTCGAGGGACGAGCGGGATACTACGACCGGGCCGGGGCTTTGGTGGACATGATCCAGAGCCACCTCCTGCAGGTGCTCGCCGTGCTGGCCATGGAGCCGCCGTCGACGCTGGAGGCCGCAGACCTGCGAGACGCAAAGGGGATCGTGCTGCGCGCCACGCGGGTGCGCGGCGGAAGCCCGCGTCGGTCGAGCCGCCGAGCCCGCTACGGCGCGGGCGTCGTCGCCGCGCGACCCGTGCCGGCCTACGTCGATGAGCCGGGCGTCGACCCCGCCAACGACACCGAGACGCTCGCCGAGGTCACCTTCGAGATCAACAACTGGCGGTGGGCCGGAGTGCCCTTCACGCTCCGGTCGGGCAAGGCCCTCTCCGCGCGGCGCCGCGAGATCGTCGTCACCTTCAAGCCCGTTCCGCACCTGCCGGTGGGACTGACCGGACACGAAGAGCCGACGGTCCTGCGCATCTTCCTCGGGCCCGACGAGCTGTCACTGGAACTCAATCTCAACGGCCCGGGAGACCCGCACGTGCTCGAACGGGTCAGCCTCGGCGCGGTCTTCGGCCCGGGCCAGCTGCTGGCCTATGGGGAGGTGCTCGAAGGTGTGCTCGATTCCGATCCGGCGCTCTCCGTGCGCGGCGACGTCGCGGAGCAATGCTGGCGAATCGTGGCGCCCGTGCTCGCGGCCTGGCGCGCGGGAAAGCCGGCGCTCGAAGACTACGCGGCGGGCACAACCGGTCCGTCGGGCTGGAGCGCCCTGGGCTAGTCGTCGTTACGCGACGAGGCGGGCCGGCTCGCTGCTTCGGACCGAGCGGGTCGGGAGCAGCACGGGAACCGCAGCCGCGCGTGCGGGTTCGGCCCACACGGAGATCGGGGCGGGTGTCCACGACAGGGCGGTCGGCTCGGCGGTGCGTTCGCCGCGAAGCTCGGCCTTCTGGCTGCTCAGGATGCCGGTCAGCGTCGTAGCGATCTGCGTCGCCTTGAGTCCGTGGAAGATGACGTCGGTGTCGTCGACGCTGCGGGAAACGAGGGTCCACTGGCCTTGTTCGCCGATGAGTTCGGTGAGCTTGCTATGCAGCAGGTCGAAGATCTGCTCGTCACTGAGTTCAGGCGCGGGCACCTGAATGACGGGTGCGACGCGACGTCGGCGACCAAACATCGGGACCCCTTTCGAGCGGTACGACTGTAGTGGTTCAATTCTCGCTGACGAGCCCCGGTTCCCCCTGCCGGACACGCCGGGAGATCGGCCCGCTCAGGCCTTGATCTTGCGAGCCCTGGCGTCTTCGACGACGGCGTCGATGGCGGCGACGGCGCTGAGCGCCCAGCCCAGCCACACCAGCGCGAGTCGCCAATCGCGCGGGCGGTTCCTGGTGGCCTGGAGGGTGCTCCACCCGCCGAGGATGACGCCGATCATGGGACCGTTGAAAATGTACTTGCGCATGGGGCCTCCGTTTCGTCTGGGTCCTAGGCTACTCGGGCGCGGCGCGGCGTGGATGGCCGGCCCGGCGGCCTCCCGGTCGGCATCGCTCTTCCCGGCCCCGGAATGGGCTCGGCTGGTAAACTCCAGATTTTGCAGCACACTTCGACAACCACGCGCGCAGCGGAACGGACACTCCCATTTCAACTCCCGCCGAACCCCGACAGTCCGCCGAGCCCCAGGGCGCTTACCCCCTGGTCGTCGTGTCGAACCGCCTGCCGGTGGACCACGAGGTGAATCCCGACGGGTCCGACGCCTGGCGCACCTCGCCGGGAGGGCTGGTGACCGCGCTGGAGCCCCTGATGCAGGCGTCGGATGGCGCCTGGGTCGGCTGGCCCGGGGTCGCCGATCGGAGTTTCGACCCGTTCGAGAAAAACGGGATCTCGATCATCCCGGTTCGGCTGAGCGCCCTCGAGCTGGAGCAGTTCTACGAGGGCTTCTCCAACGACACGCTCTGGCCGCTGTACCACGACGTGATCGCCCCGCCGAGCTACCACCGGGAATGGTGGGACTCCTACGTAGCGGTGAATCGGCGATTCGCCGAACGGGCGGCCTCGGCCGCTGCGCCGGGCGCCACGGTCTGGGTGCACGACTATCAGCTCCAGCTCGTGCCGCGGATGCTGCGCGAGGCGCGCCCCGACCTGCTGATCGGGTTCTTCAATCACATCCCGTTCCCGCCGTACGGAATCTACGCCCAGCTGCCGTGGCGCAAACAGATCCTCGACGGCCTTCTCGGCGCCGATCTGATCGGCTTCCAAAGGGTCGCGGACGCCGGCAACTTCTCGGCCGCCGTGCGACGACTGTTCGGATACACGACGCGCGGGGTGGCCATCGACGTCCCCGACGCCGCAGGTTCGCGCCACGTGATCGCGAAGCACTTCCCGATTTCGATCGACGCGGCCAGCTACGAGGCGCTGGCCAGACGCCCGGATATCCAGGAGCGAGCCCGGCAGATCCGTGCGGACCTCGGCAACCCCGGGACGATCATGCTCGGCGTCGACCGGCTCGATTACACCAAGGGCATCGGGCACCGCATCAAGGCCTTCGGGGAACTGCTCGAAGACGGCAGCCTGAGCGTTGAGGATGTCACGCTGGTGCAGGTCGCGAGCCCCTCCCGGGAACGGGTCGGCACATACATTGCCCTGCGCGACGAGATCGAGCTCGCCGTCGGGCGCCTGAACGGCGATTACTCCACCATCAGCCACACGGCCATCAGCTACCACCACCACGCGTACCCGCGGGAAGAGATGGTCGCCCTCTACCTGGCCGCCGACGTCATGCTCGTGACCGCACTGCGTGACGGGATGAACCTCGTCGCCAAGGAGTACGTGGCCGTGCGCTTCGACGGCGACGGGGTGCTCGTGCTGAGCGAATTCGCCGGAGCCGCCGACGAACTCAAACAGGCGATCCTGATCAACCCCCATGACATCGACGGTGTGAAGGCCGCCATCCTCCGCGCCATCGCCATGCCCCGCACCGAGCGCACACGCCGGATGCGCGCGCTGCGGCGCAAAGTCTTTGACAACGATGTCGCCGCCTGGTCGGCATCCTTCCTCCGAACCCTGACCGAAGGAGCCGTTGTGCGCGCCGGAGTACCCGACAAGCTCGCCGAAGCCCTGCGTGAGATCAGCGGAGCGGAGACGCTTCTGGTGGCCCTCGACTTCGACGGCACTCTGGCGCCGCACGTCGACCGGCCGGAAGAGGCGCGCGCGGTGGAAGGCACCCGGGAGGCCGTGCAGCGCCTGCTCGACCTTCCCGGCGTTCGCGTCGCGTTCGTTTCCGGCCGCGCCCTGGTGAGCCTGCAGCACGTCGCGCAGCCCCAAAGTGACGTGCTGCTGACGGGGTCGCACGGCATCGAGGTGCAACTGGACACCCCGGAGATCGAGCTGGACCTGGTCGCCGCCGAACTCGAGCAGCTCGACGCGCTCGCCGGCGTGCTCGACCGGATCGCCGGGTCGACCTCCGGCACCTGGATCGAGCGCAAACCGGCCGGCCTGGCGCTGCACACCCGGCTCGCGACGCCGCAGGACGGCCTGGCCGCCCAGCGCCAGGCGCGCGAGCAAACAGAGCAGCTTCTACCGGGACTTACCATCCGGGAGGGCAAGAACGTGCTCGAGTTCTCCGTCCGCGCGAGTACAAAGGGAGAAGCCCTGGCCCGCCTTCGGGATCACACGGGCGCCGACCGGGTGCTCTACGCGGGCGACGACGTGACCGATGAGGACGCGTTCGCGGTGCTTCGCGAGGGCGACATCGGCCTCAAGATCGGGCCAGGGGTGTCGCTGGCCGGCTACCGCGTTCGCGGCCCGGGCGAGGTCACCGAGGTGCTTCGGCTTCTCGCCGATTTCCGGTCGGCCGCCTCCGATTCGGCCACCTGATCACACGAGGCGTCACACGAACAGTGACCCTTGTTCCGACGTTCTAGACTCGGAGCATGCCTGAGAACGATCTGAAACCACGCAGCCGTGCCGTCACCGACGGGATCGAAGCCACCACGTCGCGCGGCATGCTGCGCGCCGTGGGGATGGGGGACGCCGACTGGGACAAGCCCCAGATCGGAATTGCCAGCTCGTGGAACGAGATCACGCCGTGCAACCTGTCCCTCGACCGCCTGGCCCAGGCGTCGAAGGAAGGCGTGCACTCCGGTGGGGGCTACCCGCTCCAGTTCGGCACGATTTCCGTCTCCGACGGCATCTCGATGGGCCATGAGGGCATGCACTTCTCGCTCGTCTCCCGCGAGGTCATCGCCGACTCCGTCGAGGTCGTCATGCAGGCCGAGCGCCTCGACGGTTCGGTGCTGCTGGCCGGCTGCGACAAGTCGCTGCCCGGGATGCTGATGGCCGCCGCGCGCCTGGACCTGGCCTCCGTCTTCCTCTACGCCGGGTCGATCGCCCCCGGCTGGGTCAAGCTCTCGGACGGAACCGAAAAAGACATCACCATCATCGACTCCTTCGAGGCCGTCGGCGCGGTGAAGGCCGGACGGATGAGCGTCGAGGACGCGAAGCGGATCGAATGTGCCTTCGCCCCCGGCGAGGGGGCCTGTGGCGGCATGTACACGGCCAACACAATGGCGAGCGTCGCCGAGGCCCTCGGGATGAGCCTCCCCGGCTCCGCGTCGCCGGCGTCGGCCGACCGCCGCCGTGACTACTACGCGCACCGCTCCGGCGAGGCCGTCGTCAACCTGCTGCGCCTCGGGATCACGGCCAGGGACATCCTGACCAAGAAGGCCTTCGAGAACGCGATCGCCGTCGCCATGGCCTTCGGGGGATCCACCAACGTCGTGCTGCACCTGCTGGCCATTGCCAGCGAGGCCGAGGTCGAGCTCACCCTCGACGACTTCAACCGCATTGGCGACAAGGTTCCGCACATTGGCGACCTCAAGCCCTTCGGCAAGTACGTCATGAACGACGTCGACCGTCACGGCGGGGTGCCGGCGGTCATGCGCGCGCTCCTCGAGGCCGGATTGATCCACGGCGACGCCCTCACCGTCACCGGCAAGACCGTCGCCGAGAACCTGGCCGAGATCGACCCGCCCGCCCTCGACGGCGAGGTTCTGCGCACCCTCGACAACCCGATCCACGCCAGCGGCGGCATCACCGTGCTCACGGGCACGATGGCCCCCGAGGGCGCGGTCGTGAAGACCGCCGGTTTCGACTCCGACATCTTCGAAGGTCCGGCGCGTGTGTTCGAGCGAGAGCGCGGCGCGATGGACGCCCTGACCGAGGGTCGCATCGAAAAGGGCGACGTCGTGATCATCCGCTATGAGGGCCCGAAGGGCGGTCCCGGCATGCGCGAGATGCTCTCGATCACCGCCGCCATCAAGGGCGCCGGGCTCGGTGCCGATGTACTACTATTGACTGACGGTCGATTCTCAGGCGGCACAACCGGACTGTGTATCGGCCACATAGCACCCGAAGCGGTGGACGCAGGTCCCATCGCCTTCGTGCGCGATGGTGATCTCATACGGGTCGATATCGCAGCTCGCACGCTTGACCTACTGGTCGACCCTGATGAGCTGGCCACCCGCCGCATCGGCTGGGCTCCGCTTCCTCCGCGCTACACCCGTGGCGTCCTGGCTAAGTACACGAAGCTCGTGCAATCCGCGGCTCTCGGCGCGGTTACCGGCTAGGCCTTCTGCTCACCGCACGTATCTGAAGTAGGGATTCAACTTTCCATGACCACGGAACCTTCGCCCGTGCCATCGCCCACACCGCGCGCCTCCGCGTCCCCCGACACGTCAGGTGCGCACGGTTCAGCGCCGGAAGTCCTCACGGGTTCCGGGGCGATCATCCGCACCCTCGCGCTCCTCGGGGTCACCGATGTCTTCGGCATCCCCGGCGGCGCCGTCATCCCGCTCTACGACGAGCTGATGACCCAGGACGTCATCCGCCACATCCTCGTGCGACACGAGCAGGGCGCCGGCCACGCGGCCGAGGGCTACGCCGCGGCGACCGGCCGCGTCGGCGTGGCCATCGCCACCTCCGGACCGGGGGCGACCAACCTGGTCACGGCGATCGCGGATGCCTACATGGACTCCGTGCCCATCCTCTGCATCACCGGCCAGGTGTTCTCGACCTCGATGGGCACCGACGCGTTCCAGGAGGCCGACATCGTCGGCATCACGATGCCGATCACGAAGCACTCCTTCCTGGTCCGCCGTGCGGAAGACATCCCGGCGGCCATCGCGGCGGCGTATCACATCGCCTCCACCGGCCGGCCCGGCCCGGTGCTCGTGGACATCACCAAGGACGCGCAGCAGAACCTGGCACCGTTCATCTGGCCGCCCAAGCTCGACCTGCCCGGCTACCGGCCGATCACCAAGGCGCACGGCAAGCAGGTGCAGGCCGCGGCGCAACTCTTCGTCGAAGCGAAGAAGCCCGTGCTCTACGTCGGCGGCGGCGTCATCCGCGCCCACGCGTCGGCCGAGCTGCTGAAACTGGCCGAACTGACCGGGGCCCCCGTGGTCACCACGCTGATGGCGCGCGGCGCCTTCCCCGACTCGCACGAGCAGCACGTCGGGATGCCCGGCATGCACGGCACGGTGCCGGCCGTCCTCGCGCTGCAGGAAAGCGACCTGATCGTGTCGCTCGGCGCCCGGTTCGACGACCGCGTCACCGGCAAGGTGTCCGAGTTCGCCCCGAACGCGAAGATCGTGCACGTGGATGTCGACCCAGCGGAGATCTCGAAGATCCGCACGGCCGACGTGCCGATAGTCGGCGATGCCAAGGACGTCATCGCCGACCTCACGGTGGCGTATGCGGCGGCCGCGGCCGAGACCACGCCGGACATCAGCGTCTGGTGGTCGTACCTGAACGGCCTGCGTGAGGAGTACCCGCTGGGCTTCTCCGAGCCCTCCGACGGCCTCCTCGCCCCCCAGTACGTGATCAAGCGGATCGGCGAGCTGACCGGGCCGGAAGGCACCTACGCGGCCGGCGTCGGCCAGCACCAGATGTGGGCGGCCCAGTACATCAAGTACGAGCGCCCCAACTCCTGGCTGAACTCCGGCGGCGCCGGCACCATGGGCTACTCGGTTCCCGCCGCGATGGGCGCCAAGGTCGCCGAGCCCGACCGCGTGGTCTGGGCCATCGACGGCGACGGATGCTTCCAGATGACCAACCAGGAGCTCGCCACCTGCACGATCAACAACATCCCGATCAAGGTGGCGATCATCAACAACTCGTCCCTCGGCATGGTGCGCCAGTGGCAGTCGCTGTTCTACGACGGACGGCACTCCTTCACCGACCTGAACACGGGCCATGGCACCGCGATGGTGCCCGACTTCGTGAAGCTGGCCGAAGCCTACGGTGCCCTCGCCATCCGGGTCACGAGCGCCGACCAGGTCGACGACGCGATCAAGCTCGCGCTGGCGACCAATGACCGGCCCGTCGTGATCGACTTCATCGTCAGCCGCGACGCGATGGTCTGGCCGATGGTGCCGCAGGGCGTCAGCAACAGTTACGTCCAGTACGCCAAAGACCACGCACCGACCTGGGAAGAGGAGTAACCATGAGCACCCACGTTCTCAGCCTCCTCGTTGAAAACAAGCCGGGCCTGCTGACCCGCGTCGCCGGCCTGTTCGCCCGGCGCGGCTTCAACATCGAGAGCCTGGCCGTCGGCCACAGCGAAATCGAGGGCCTGTCCCGGATCACGATCCTCGTCGACGTCGAAGACGTGCCGCTCGAGCAGGTGACGAAGCAGCTGAACAAGCTGATCAACGTCATCAAGATCGTCGAACTCGAACCGTCGCAATCGGTGCAGCGCGAACACCTCCTGATCAAGGTTCGCGCCGACAACGCCACCCGGTCCCAGGTGCTCGAGGCCGTCACGCTCTTCCGCGCCCGCGTCGTCGACGTCTCGACGGATGCGCTCGTGATCGAGGTCACCGGGGACTCCGGCAAGACCCAGGCCTTCCTGCGCGTGCTCGAACCTTACGGAATCAAGGAGATCGCCCAGTCGGGCCTGCTCGCCATCGGGCGCGGCTCCAAATCGATCACCGACCGCGTTTTCAAGAACTAACCCTTTTCCACAACCAACAAGGAGAAACCCATTGGCTGAGATTTATTACGACAAAGACGCCGACCTGTCGATCATCCAGGGCAAGAAGGTGGCCGTCATCGGCTACGGCTCGCAGGGGCACGCCCACGCGCAGAACCTGCGCGACTCGGGTGTCGAGGTTGTCGTCGGCCTCAAGGAAGGCTCGAAGTCCAGGGCCAAGGCCGAGGAAGCGGGCTTCACCGTGCTGAGCGCCGCCGAGGCATCCGCCTGGGCCGACGTGATCGTGATCCTCGCGCCCGACCAGGTGCAGCGCCACCTCTTCGCCGACGACGTGGAACCGAACCTCGCCCAGGGCAAGACCCTCGTCTTCGGCCACGGCTTCAACATCCGCTTCGGCTACATCACCGCCCCCGAGGGTGTGGATGTCGTCATGGTCGCTCCGAAGGGTCCCGGCCACACCGTGCGCCGCGAGTACGAGGCCGGCCGCGGCGTTCCCGTCATCGTCGCCGTCGAGAAGGATGCCTCAGGCAGCGCCTGGCCGCTCACCCTCAGCTACGCCAAGGCCATCGGCGGGCTGCGTGCCGCGGGCATCAAGACCACGTTCACCGAAGAGACCGAAACCGACCTGTTCGGCGAGCAGGCCGTGCTCTGCGGCGGCGCGTCGCAGCTGATCCAGTACGGCTTCGAGGTTCTGACCGAGGCCGGCTACCAGCCGCAGGTCGCCTACTTCGAGGTGCTGCATGAGCTCAAGCTCATCGTCGACCTGATGTGGGAGGGCGGCATCGCCAAGCAGCGGTGGAGCGTCTCTGACACGGCCGAGTACGGTGACTACGTCTCCGGCCCGCGCGTGATCGACCCGCACGTCAAGGAGAACATGAAGGCCGTTCTGGCCGACATCCAGAACGGCGCCTTCGCCGCCCGTTTCATCGCCGACCAGGACGCCGGCGCGCCGGAGTTCCTGGCGCTGCGCAAGAAGGGCGAAGAGCACCCGATCGAGGCCACCGGCCGCGAGCTGCGCAAGCTGTTCGCCTGGAACGCCTCCGCCGACGACGACTACGTCGACGGCGAAGCCGCGCGCTGAGTATCGCCAGGTGATTGTTCGCGGCAGGGCCGGTCGGTTTCGACCGGCCCTGCCGCCGGATGCGGCGCGGCGTTTCGCCACTGCGGCGATGTTCGGCGTCGTCGTGTACGTGCTCGTGGACGTCGTGCTCCAATGCCTGCCGCCGCACTACAGCGTGGTCAGTGACGCCGAGAGCAACCTCGCGGTCGGTCCCTTCGGCTGGATCATGAACCTCAACTTCCTCGGCCGGGCCGGGTTGACGCTCTGCGCGGCCGCGGCCATCGGCCTCGTCGGCCCCCCGACGAGGCTCCGGGGAGCCGGGCTGGTGCTGCTGATCGTCGCCGGCGCGTGCTCGGCGGCGCTGGCGTTCCTTCCCACGGACATCAATCCAGCGGGGGAGTTCGGCCTGCGGGCCTCCACCCTTGCCGGCACCCTGCACCTCATCGTGGCGTCGCTCGGCTTCTTCGCCGCACTCGCAGCCTTCGCGCTCCTGACCGGCTGGCTCCGGGCCACACCCGAGCTCCGTCGCATCTACCCGGCCGCCCTGGCCCTCGTCGCCGTCGCGGCGGCCGGGCTGCTCGGCGTCGGCCTGTCCGACCGGTTCGAACCGACCCTGCTCGGGCTCGCAGAACGGGTCTGCCTGGCCGGGATCCTCGGCTGGGCCTTCGTCGTCTGTGCGGCCATTCGCCGCACGATGACGGATCCGGGCCCGGCCGGCGCGGATCAGGGTTCGGCCAACGCCAGCCAGGTCGAGACGAGCGTGTCGGGCGACAGCGACATGGAGTCGATCCCCTCGGCCGCGAGCCAGCGGGCGAAGTCCGGGTAGTCGCTTGGCCCCTGGCCGCAGATGCCCACATACTTGCCGGCGCGCTTACCCGCGGCGATAGCCAGGGAGATGAGCTTCAGCACCGCCGGGTCGCGCTCGTCGAATGCCTCGGCCACCAGCGCGGAGTCCCGGTCGAGTCCGAGCGTCAGCTGGGTGAGGTCGTTCGAGCCGATCGAGAACCCGTCAAAGTGCTCGAGGAACTCGTCGGCCAGGACGGCGTTCGAGGGGACCTCGCACATCATCACGACCTCCAAACCGTTGCGCCCGCGCTCCAGCCCGTTCTCGGCGAGAATGCGGATCACACCCTCCGCTTCGGCGATCGTCCGGACGAAGGGAATCATGAGTTTGAGGTTGGTCAAGCCCATCGTGTCCCGCACGAACAGGGCGGCCTGGCACTCGAGGTCGAAGCATTCCCGGAAGGCGTCGGACACGTACCGGGATGCACCCCGGTAGCCGATCATCGGGTTCTCCTCGTCGGGTTCGAACGCCGGGCCGCCGAGCAGATTGGCGTATTCGTTGGACTTGAAATCGGAGAACCTGACGATGACGGGCTCGGGGGCGAAGGCGGCGGCGATGGTCGCGATGCCCTCGGCGAGGCGCTTCACGTAGAAGGCGGTCGCGCCGCCGTAGGCATCCGTTCTCTGGTGGATTTCCGCGACGACCTCATCCGTCAGCCCGGCGGTGTCGCCCGACTCGACCGCGATCAGCGCGGCGGGGTGGATGCCGATGCGGGTGCTGATGATGAACTCGAGCCGGGCCAGGCCGACGCCGTGGTGGGGCAGCGACGCGAGGGAGAAGGCCTGGTCGGGGGAGCCGACGTTGAGCATCAGGCGGGGCCCGATGGGCGGGAGCTCGTTGATGCTGACCTCATCAACGGTGAAGTCGACCAGCCCGTCGAGGACGCGGCCGGTCTCTCCCTCGGCGCAGGTGACGGTGACCGGCTGCCCGTCATACAGGGCCGTCGTGCCGGAGGCGGTGCCCACGATGGCCGGAATCCCGAGCTCGCGGGCGATGATCGCCGCGTGGCAGGTGCGGCCGCCGCGGTTCGTGACAATGGCGCTGGCCTTCTTGATGACCGGTTCCCAGTCCGGGTCCGTCATGTCCGTGACGAGAACATCACCCGGCTGCAGCCGCCCCATCTCCGCCGTGGACGCGAGGATCCGGGCGATCCCGCTGCCGATCTTGCGGCCCACGGCCCGGCCGGAGAGCAGCTCCGGGGCCGTCCCGGTGAGGCGGTACTGGCGGAGGACCCCAGCCGTGCCGGCCCGGGACTCCACGGTCTCCGGCCGGGCCTGGAGGATGTAGAGACGGCCGTCGATGCCGCTCTTGCCCCACTCGATGTCCATCGCCCGGCCGTAGTGGTTTTCAATCGTCACGGCCATCCGGGCGAGCTCGTGCACGTCGTCGTCGGTGATGCTGAACCGGCGCTGGTCGACGACCGGCACCGGCTCGAAGCGCGTGGTCGCCTGTGCCCCGTCGGCGTAGACCATCCGTTGCTCCTTGGTGCCGAGCTCGTGGCTGAGGATCGCGTACTTGTCCGCGGCCAGGGAGCTCTTGTATACCCGGAATTCATCCGGGTTGACCGCACCCTGCACGATCGCTTCGCCGAGCCCGTAGACGGAGTTGATCAACACGAGGTCCTTGAAGCCGGACTCGGTGTCGATCGTGAACAGCACCCCGGATGCGCCGATGTCGGAGCGAACCATCACCTGCACCCCCACCGACAGCGCGATGCCGAGGGTCGGCACGTTGTGGTGTGCCCGGTAGGCGATCGCCCGGTCGGTGAACAGCGACGCGAAGACCTCGGGCAGGCGGCGCAGCACCTCGTCGATTCCCTGCACATTGAGCAGAGTCTCCTGCTGGCCGGCAAAGGATGCCTCGGGCAGGTCCTCCGCGGTGGCGCTGGAGCGCATGGCCACGCTCAGGCCCGCCGGGTTGCAGCTCTCCAGCTGGCCGTAGGCCTCCCGCACCTCGGCCTCGAGGGGAGGCGGGAGTGTGCCGGCGATGATCGCGGCGCGGATGGAGGCGCCGGCGGTCTGCAGCGCCGCGAGGTTGTTCGTGTCGAGGCCCTGCAGCGCCCGGTCGACGTGCTTGTCGACGCCGTTCTCGAGCAGGAACTCGCGGAAGGCGTCCGATGTGGTGGCGAAACCCATCGGCACGGTGACCCCGAGGGAGGACAGATGCGAGATCATCTCCCCGAGCGATGCGTTCTTGCCGCCCAGGGCACCCAAATCGGCCAGCGACGCGTCGCCCAGCCAGAGAACTCGTTGCATCCGTTTGCTCCGCTCATCCGTTCACGAACAGGGGTCTCTCGTCGCACGGTACACCCAAAGAATCCCGGCGCGGGGGCATGGACGGTGGACGAATCCTGGGGGAACAGCGGGTGAACGACCCCTCGAATGCGCGGCCGCGTGAATATGCCCCCCCAGACTGGGGGTATGAGTCCTTTCAATCGACGAGATCTTCTCCGCTCCGCAGGCGTCATGGCTTTTGCCGGTGCCGCCGCGACGACAGCCGGCGCGACAGCCGGCGCGCTGCCGGCCCAGGCGGCCGGCGCCGTGGTGCCCGGTTTCCTGCACGGCGTAGCCTCCGGCGACCCGCTGCCCGACGGAATCCTGCTCTGGACGCGGGTGACCCCCTCCGCGGACGCCGTGCCGGGATCGGGGGTCGGCGCGGACGTGGCCGTGAAGTGGGAGGTGGCAGAGGACTCCGGTTTCCACCGGGTCGCGGCGCGCGGTTCCGTCACCACGGGCGCCGCACGGGACCACACCGTCAAGGTGGCGGCCCACGGGCTGCGACCGGGCACGACCTACTGGTACCGATTCATCGTGGCCGGAGTGACGTCGGCAACCGGTCGCACACGCACGGCGCCCGCGGCCGGAACGGCCGTTCAACGACTGCGGATGGGGGTCGTGTCGTGCGCCAACTGGCAGGCCGGCTACTTCAGCGCGTACCGCCACCTCGCGGACCGGGGCGACCTGGACGTGGTGCTGCACCTGGGTGACTACCTCTACGAGTACGGCCCCGGCGAGTACCAGGCCCGGGACGTCGTGGTCCGGCCGCACGACCCGGCGGTCGAAATGACCACGCTGTCCCACTACCGGCGCCGTCACGCGCAGTACAAGACCGACCTCGAGCTGCAGGCGTTGCATGCGGCGGTTCCGTTCGTCGTCACCTGGGACGATCACGAGTCCGCCAACGACGCCTGGTCCGGGGGAGCCGAGAACCACACGGAAGGCGTGGAGGGGTCCTGGGCGTCGCGCCAGGCGGCATCCCAGCAGGCCTACGCCGAGTGGATGCCGGTGCGATACGAACCGGGCGGCCACCTCTACCGCCGCTTCAGTTACGGCGCTCTGGCCAGCATTTCCATGCTGGACCTGCGCAGTTACCGCAGCCAGCAGGCGTCGAACATGGTCGATCCCGCGATTGGCGACCCGGCACGCACCCTGACCGGTGCGGCGCAGATGGACTGGCTGCTGGACGGTTTCTCCGGGGCCGAGACGCAATGGAAACTCATCGGCAACCCCGTCATGATCGCCCCCGTCCGCTTCCCGTCAACGCTGAGCGCGCAGGAAGTCGGCGCCGTTTCGCAGCTGCTCGGGTCGACCACGATCGACGGCGTCCCGTACAACGTGGACCAGTGGGATGGCTACACGGCGGACCGCAGCCGGGTGATCAGCCACCTGCGCGACAACGCCATCACGGATGCCGTCTTCCTCACCGGGGACATCCACTCCAGCTGGGCCTGCGACGTGCCGGCGGACCCGCTGACGTACCCGTCGAACGGCGCGTCCGTGGCCGCGGAACTCGTCTGCACCTCAGTGACCAGCGACAACCTGGACGACATCCTCGGGACCCAGCCGCGCACGGCATCCGTCGCCGTCGAGGAGGCCTTCAAGGCCGCGAACCCGCACGTCAAGTACCTGGACTTCGACTCGCACGGATTCTCGGTCCTGGAGGTGACGCCGGGCGCCCTGCGGATGGACTGGTACGTGCTCTCTGACCGCACGAGCAGGGCGGCGACCAGCACCCTGTCCGCGTCGTGGCAGGTTGCCGCCGGCACCCAGGCCGTGAGCCGCGTCCTGTGAACGCCGCGCCGTCCGGATTCCCGGACTCCGACCGCCGCCGGTTCCTCAGACTGGCCGCGGCAGGCGGGGCCTCCGTCATTCTCTCCATCGCCGCGGGGACCGCCGGCCAGGCATCCGCGCTGCCGACCCGCGTGACGGCGCCGGCGTCGCGAACGCGGGTGTACGTGCTGGTCGTCGACGGTTGCCGCCCCGATGAGATCACCTCGGCCCTCACCCCCCGCCTGGCGGCGCTGCGCACCGCCGGGACCGACTTCCCCGCCGCCCGTTCCCTGCCCGTCATGGAGACCATCCCCAACCACGTGATGATGATGACCGGGGTCCGACCGATTCGCTCCGGGGTTCCGGCCAACTCGATCTACGACCGCGCAGAGTCCGTCGTGCGCGATCTGGACCGGCCCGCCGACCTTCGCTTTCCGACGTTGCTCGACCGGCTCAGGGATGAGGGCTTCTCGACGGGATCGGTGCTCAGCAAGCGCTACCTCTTCGGTATCTTCGGCGAGCGCGCCACCTACCGCTGGGAGCCCTCCCCGCTTCTCCCGGTGACGGGGCACGCGCCCGACAACTTCACGATGGACGCGCTGATCGCCATGGTCGACGGGGTGGACCCCGATTTCGTGTTCACGAACCTCGGCGATGTCGACCGAGTGGGGCATTCGGATGTCTCCGGCACGACCCTGCAGGCCGCCCGGACCACGGCCCTCCGCGACACGGACAACCAGGTCGGGCGATTCGTGGATCATCTCGTCGCGGCGGGCACCTGGGAGAGCAGCGTGCTCATCGTGCTCGCGGACCATTCCATGGATTGGTCCATCCCGTCGAACGTCATCTCCGTGGATCAGATCCTCGCCGGACGTCCCGACCTGCGCGATCGGGTCGCCATCGCCCAAAACGGCGGGGCCGACCTGCTGTATTGGACGGGGCCCGCTGGTGCTCGGGATGCCGGGGTGGCCGAGATTCGCGGTCTCGTGGCCGCGCACCCGGGAGTGCTGTCGATTTCGAACCCCGCCGACCTGCGCCTCGGCCCGGAGGCGGGCGACCTGGTCGCGTTCTGCCGGACGGGCTGGCGCTTCTCCGATCCCTGGGTCGCGTCCAACCCGATTCCGGGCAACCACGGGCATCCGGCCACCGAACCGATCCCCTTCTTCATCGCCGGTGGCAGCCCTCGGGTTCTCGCAGGGTCGTCTTCCCAGCCCGCCCGCACGATAGATGTGGCGCCCACGGTGGGGGCGCTGTTCGGGCTGCCCGCGCCGAAAGGCGGCTACGACGGGACGGCGCGGATCGACGCTTTCGGGGCCTGACCGTCCGGGACGTGGTCCTTGCGAGTGTGTTTCACCCTGCCGATAATGGACGAAGCGGATGATCCGGGCCGCGCTCACCAGCCGGCGCGGCCAGCCGCACACACACGCAAGTATCGGCAAATCGATATCGGCACATCAGTATCGGCAAATCTGTAGGTGAGACACATGGGTGATCCGAAGACCATGGCCTCGGCTGCTGTCGACGGCCTGCGGGGACAGGTCGCCGGAAGCGTGCTGCTGGCCGAAGACCCCGGGTACGACGAGGCCAGGCGCGTCTGGAACGGGATGATCGATCGACGGCCCGCGGCGGTGGTTCGGGCGGCCTCCCCGGCCGACATTGCTCCGACCGTGCGGTACGCGAGGGAGCATGCGCTGCCCCTCGCGGTGCGGGGAGGCGGGCACAACGTCGCCGGCAACGGAACCGTCGAGGGCGGCATCGTGCTCGACCTGGGCGGGCTGAAGGCCGTGCAGGTCGACGAGGAACGAGGCACCGTGCGGGCCCAGGCCGGGGCGACGCTCGGTGACATCGACCGGGCGACCGGGCCGCACAACCTCGCCGTGCCGGTCGGGGTGGTCTCGGGAACCGGCGTGGCCGGCCTGACGCTGGGCGGGGGAGTCGGCTGGCTGACCCGGGCCCACGGCCTGACGATCGATAACCTCCTCTCGGCCGAGCTGGTCACGGCGTCGGGCGAGGTCCTGCGAGCGAGCGCCGGGGAGAACCCGGAGTTGTTCTGGGGACTCCGGGGAGGCGGAGGCAATTTCGGCGTGGTGTCCTCATTCACCTTTCGCGCGCATCCGCTGCCCTCGAAGGTGTTCTCCGGCAACCTCGTCTACCGCCGGGACGGCTGGGCCGACGCTCTCCGGGTCTACGACACCTGGACGCGCGACCTGCCCGATGAGATGACTTCGATCGTCTCGTTCTTTGTTCCGCCGGAGACCTGGGAACTCGGCGGTGACCCGCACATGTTGCTGGGGTTCGTCTGGGCATCACCGGATGCAGAGGAGGGCGAGCGGATCGTCGACCGGCTGCGGACGGCCGCCCCGCCCGACACGGAAGTCGCCCCGCCCGCCCGCTGGGCCGAGTGGCAGTCGGCCGCGGACGAGATGTTCCCGAAGGGCGTCCGGGGGTACTGGAAGAACACCTCGTTCGACCGGTTGGATGACGACGTGATTGGGACGCTCGTGCGTCGGGGAACCGAACAAACCTGGCGGGGGACGGGCTTCGACATCCACCACCTGGGCGGCGCGTTCGGCCGCGTCCCCGAAGACGCCACGCCCTTCCCGAACCGCTCCGCGCGGTTCTGGCTCAATGTCTACGGCTACTGGCCGGATGCCGCGGACGACGCGCCGCACACCGCCTTCGTGCGTGGGATGGCCGCCGACATGGAGCCGTACTCGACGGGCGGGCAGTACGTGAACTTCCTCGGCGAGAAGCGCGGGCGGGATCCCGTGGCCCAGGCGCTCTCGGTCTACGGTCCGGAGAAACTGCAGCGCCTCGCGGCCCTGAAACGCGAGTTCGACCCGGAGAACATCTTCCGGCTCAACCACAACATCCCGCTGATCTAGGCGCACCGCCGCCGGATGTACTCGGCGACCGGCTCCGGAGCGAAACAGACTACGTGGCCGACGCCGTCGATGACGTCGGGTTCCTCGGGATCGGCCGACCCCGGGCGCCGCCGCACTCGGGTCAGCTCGCGGGCGATCTCGCCGAACACGGGATGCGACGCGCTTCCGAGCGCGAAGCGGATGTCGGCGGCCGATGTCGCCAGGGCCCGCAAGTCGACGGACTCGCCGGTGACCGGGAGGTCGCCCCTGATCAGGTTCTCGGCCAGCGCTTCGCCGCGTGCCGCGTACCATTCCAGGCCCGCCGGGGCGGCGAGCAGCCCGGACGGCCGGGCGCCGGGCTGCGTGACGCCGGGCTGCTTGTCGTCGGGCCGTTCGACCCGCGCGACGCCGGACACCAGCGCCATCGCCCCGGCCCAGTCGCCGGGATGCGCGGCGAGGTGCCGGTCCACCTGCGCGCCTACGCGGGAGGCCAGGGCCCGGCCGGATGCCGTCAGCTGGAAGTAGCCCGGCTCGAACACGGTGACGCGTCGCACCAGCTCGGGGTGTCGCAGGGCCAGCTGCAGGGCAACGATGCCGCCGGCGCTGGAGCCGAAGACGTCCGCGCGTGTTTCGGCGCCGAGTCCGAGGGTGCGGAGCAGCTCCGCGGCGTCCTCCGCATGCCGCGTGGAGTCGCAGGGCCAGCCATCGCGGCTGCTCCGCAGGGTGCCGCGCGGGTCATAGGTGACAACGGTGAACCCGGTCAGCCGTTCGGCGATGGGGCGGAACATCTCCGCGTCATCACTCGCCGCGCCGATGATCAGGATCGTCGGGCCGCTGCCGCGCACCTCCGTGTGGAGCCGGCATCCGTTCACGTCACGCAGACCTGCCCGCGGCGCCTCGGCACCGGGGAGGGCGAAGGGATTCCTGGTCTGATCCGCCATGCAGGGATCGTAGCCCCGCGGCGGCCGCCGGGAGTACGGTGGGCACAGGCGGGCGGATGCCCGGAGCGAAATCCACTGAACGAAGTCCACTTAAAGAAATCCACTGAGGGAGTCACTGTGAAGGCACTGGTTTATGGCGGTCCGGGCAAGAAGACCTGGCAGGACGTTCCGGACCCGGAGATCGTGCACGCCACCGACGCCATCGTGCGGGTCGATACGACCACGATCTGCGGCACGGACCTGCACATCCTCAAGGGCGATGTGCCGGCAGTGCAGGTCGGCCGGATCCTCGGCCATGAAGGCGTCGGAACGATCACGGCCGTGGGCTCATCGGTGAGCAGCCTCGCGGTGGGCGACCGGGTCATTATTTCCTGCATCAAGTCCTGCGGGCACTGTGCCAACTGCAAGTCGGAGCTGTATTCGCACTGCCTCGGCGACGAAGGCCAGTCGGGCATCGGCTGGGTCTTCGGGCACCTGATCGACGGCACCCAGGCCGAATTCGTGCGCGTGCCGTATGCGGAGAACTCCCTGCACAAGATGCCGGCGGGTGTGACCGATGACCAGGCGGTCATGCTCTCGGACATCCTGCCGACCGGGTTCGAGATCGGCGTGCAGTACGGCCGGGTCAAGCCCGGCGATGTGGTGGCCGTGATCGGGGCCGGTCCGGTCGGCCTGGCCGCGATCGCCACGGCCGGACTCTACGGCGCCGCGACCATCATCGCGCTCGACCTGGATCCGAACCGCCTCGAGCAGGCGAAGGGGTTCGGGGCGACGGACACGGTGCTCTCCAATGCGGCCGACTGGAAGGAACAGGTCTTCGCCCTGACCGACGGTGCCGGGGTCGATGTCGCCATCGAGGCCGTCGGCATCCCGCAGACCTTCACCATGGCCACCGACATCGTGCGCCCTGGCGGAAACGTGGCCAACGTCGGCGTGCACGGCAAGTCGGTCGAGCTGCACCTCGAGAACCTGTGGATCCAGAACATCAACATCAGCATGGGCCTGGTCAACGCCAACACGACGCCCATGCTGCTGAAGCTGGTGGCGCAGAAGAAGATCCCGGCCGAGAAGCTCGCGACGCACCATTTCAGCTTCGACCAGTTCCTCGAGGCCTACGACACGTTCTCCCGCGCGGCGGAAACGAAGGCGCTCAAGGTCGTGATCAGCCGGTAGTCTCCCCCGCGCTCGCTAACCTAGGGGTATGACTTCTCATCGGGATGACGATGCCCTCGGCTGGGCCGGCGACGACGATCCGACCCTCGCGTCCGGACCGGCCCGGGGGCAACACGCGCCCGAGGCCGGGCCGGATGCCGGGACGGGGGCAAAGGCCGAGCCCGAAACCGCGCCGGTAGCCGAGCCGGCGCCCGAGCCGGCGCCCGAGCCGGCGCCCGAGGCCGAGCCG